>JAZQVB010000121.1:0-3876 GCA_045631605.1 Anaeroplasma sp. | reverse complement strand
CCTTCCACCAATATGCTTCTACTTTTACTTTTATGATAATCATATTAAAGTTATTAATAAAATAGTTAAGATCATTTATTCAATTTTAATAATCATAATTGAATCATTCATTATTATTAAGATATTTACTTATTTAAATCTTTATTTAAGTAATAATAAATTAGGTGCATACGATGCGATGTTGTCAATAGGATTTAAATTCCCTATTAATGGATTGTTAGTTTCATTTATATTAATAATTAGTCAAATATTTAATTTAATATCATTATTCAATAGTAATTTATCTAATTTCAAGGATAATTTTAAAAATTATAATATCGTTAAGGCTTCATCATTAGACTTCTTCATTCAAATAATTACATCAGTAATCGCATTCGTTTTTATAGGTGCTGAAATTACAGGCTTTAAAGCAATAGAAAATATATTATATGATATTAAATACCTATACTTATTACTATTAATATTACTTCCTTTAATGAATTTAATAGTAATAATGCTAAAGAAAAATATTATGTATGATTTAATAGCATTTATTATTAATATGGTATTTGTTATATTATTAGTTATTTTTGAAAGCATATATCCTAGCTTTATGGTTAATATAGCAAAGCCATTATTCGCTATTACATTTTCAATTTCAATGCCAATTGAAATGATAATGATACTATATGTAATAATATTATCAACTATAATATACATAATTAAATTTATCAAACACTTTATAAATAAATAAAAAAAATTGGTTAGTTCACAATGAATTAACCATTTTTTTATTATTACTTATTTTTTCTTTTTAATTCTGCTTGTGCAGCTGCAAGTCTTGCGATTGGAACTCTAAATGGAGAACAAGAAACATAATCTAAGCCAATTGAATTTACAAATTCTATACTTGATGGCTCACCACCGTGCTCACCACAGATACCCATATGCATATCATTATTAACACTTCTACCAAGCTTAACTGCATTCTTGATTAGTGCACCTACACCATTAGTATCTAATTTAGCGAATGGATCATTTTCATAGATATTTTCCTTGTAATATGCATCTAAGAACTTACCAGCGTCATCTCTTGATAAACCAAATGTTAATTGTGTTAGGTCATTTGTACCAAAGCTGAAGAATTCAGCTTCTGTTGCGATATTATCAGCTAATATTGCAGCACGAGGTGTTTCAATCATTGTACCAATATGATATGGTAATCTTCTATGATAATAATTAAATACCTTTTCAATTTCATCAATAATAATTGATTTAACGAATTTTAATTCCTTAATATCATCAATTAATGGCACCATGATTTCTGGAGTTATTTCAACACCTGTTTTTGTTGAAATTTCAATTGCAGCCTCCATAATGGCACGAGCTTGCATACGTGCGATTTCAGGGAATGTAACACATAATCTACATCCTCTGTGACCCATCATTGGATTTACTTCCTTTAATGTTTCAGCACGGATTAATACTTCTTCATAATCTCTATTCATTTCATAAGCTAGATTTTCAATATCTCCATCCTTAGGTAAGAACTCATGCAGAGGTGGGTCAATTAATCTAACTGTAACAGGTAGACCTAGCATTGTTTCATATAAGCCCTTATAGTCATCCTTTTGGAATAATAATAGCTTATCTAATGCATCTTGTCTTTCATATTTATTTCTAGCTAAAATTAGCTTTCTAATTTCAATAATTCTTCCTTCCGAGAAGAACATATGCTCACTACGGCATAGACCAATACCTTCAGCACCGAAGTCTCTTGCCTTCTTAGCATCGGCTACTGTGTCAGCATTTGTTCTAATACGTAATCTTCTGAATTCATCAGCCCAGCTCATAATTCTTTCAAGATTACCATCTAATGTAGCTGGATTAGTTTTTACATCTGATAAATAAACTAAACCAGTTGAACCATCAAGTGAAATAAAATCGCCTTCCTTAATAACGATATCACCGATAATCATATACTTTTCTTCTTCATTGATTTCTAATGTCTTACATCCACATACACATGCAGTACCCATACCTCTAGCAACTACTGCAGCATGGCTTGTCATACCACCAAATGCTGTAAGTGTACCTTGAGCAATATGCATACCTTCGATATCCTCAGGTGATGTTTCAGTACGAACTAGGATAACTCTTTGCTTACGCTTATGAGCTTTCTTGGCAGATTGTGCATCAAAATAAACTCTACCTGCGGCAGCACCTGGTGATGCTGGTAAGCCTTTTGCGATAATTTGAGCTTCATCTAATGCCTTTTGGTCAAACTTAGGGTGTAATAATTGGTCTAATGCCTTAGCTTCAATTCTTAAGATAGCCTCTTCCTTAGTAATCATTCCTTCATCAACCATTTGACATGCGATTTCTAATGCAGCTTGAGCTGTTCTTTTACCACTTCTTGTTTGTAAGAAATATAATTTGCCATTTTCGATAGTAAACTCCATATCTTGCATATCATGGTAATGATTTTCTAATATATCAGCAATTTTTAAGAAATCACTATAAACATTTGGCATATCATATTCAAGTTTTGAAATTGCAGATGGTGTTCTGATACCAGCAACAACATCTTCACCTTGAGCGTTAATTAAATATTCACCATAGATTTCCTTCTTACCAGTTGCAGGGTTACGAGTGAAGGCAACACCAGTACCTGATGTATCACCCATATTACCGAATACCATCGATTGAATATTTACTGCAGTACCCCAATCAGCTGGAATATCATTTAATCTTCTATAGTAAATAGCTCTTGGATTATTCCATGATTTAAATACTGCTTCAATAGCTAAGAATAATTGCTCACGTGGATTTTGAGGAAAATCCTTACCTAAATTTTCCTTATAAAATGCTTTATAAGTATTAACAACCTCAACTAAATCCTCATGTGTTAATTCATGGTCATATGTATAACCCTTAGTTGCCTTAATATTAGATAATACCTTTTCAAATTTTGGCTTTTCTAATCCCATAACTACATCAGAGAACATTTGAATAAATCTTCTATATGAGTCATATGCAAATCTAGGATTATTGGTTTTCTTAGCTAAGCCTTGAACTGATGTATCATTTAAACCTAAATTTAAAATAGTATCCATCATACCTGGCATTGACGCTCTAGCACCACTTCTTACTGAGACTAATAATGGATTAGAATCATCACCAAATTTCTTATTTTGCTTTCCTTCTAATAAAGCTAATGCTTCATTAATTTGATCTATAATTTCAACTGTAATCTTTTCATTTGATTTGAAGTAATCCATACATGCTTCAGTTGTAATAGTAAAACCATGTGGAATTGGTAAACCTAAGTTTGTCATTTCTGCAAGGTTAGCACCCTTACCACCTAATATTTCACGCATTCCTGCATTTCCTTCTTCAAATGAATAAACCCACTTTTTCATGTTTAATACCTCCAAATACTAAAAAAACAAAAATATTATATCAAAATAAAAATAAATGTCAAGCGTTTTCATAAACGTATTCCATAGTTTTAAAGAAAAAAAACGAAGCAAAATAATACTTCGTTTCAATTTAAAATTAATCCTCTGATTCGTTATTTTTTAGTACTCCTTGTAATGCTAAATATTCATAATATTCTTCAGATGTAATTTTGTTTTTCTTTACCTTTTTAACTAATTTTTCTTCTTTTGAATTGTTATTAGCAACTGTTTGTTCATACTTCACTCTAGCTGCAATTATAATATTAATCATATTTTCTATAGTTAATACATATGTTTCTTTTATTTTAATAAATGTAGATTGAAAATTCATATTAGCTAGCTTGTCACTTGGTGTTTTTTCTAATGCATTTAATAGTGTTGAGTTGGATAATAATAAAATTTATGTGAAAGATCAGAAGACTTTTGATAAATGGTA
>JAZQVB010000120.1:0-15862 GCA_045631605.1 Anaeroplasma sp. | reverse complement strand
GTTACTTGTTTTTTATTGACAAGTAGCCCTTTTTAGTATATAATATAGTAAGAACGAGACGTTAAAAAGTCTGTGTTTGTTTTTCTATAACTTTTTATTGTAATTTATAGTGATATGTAGTAATAAAAAATCAATAAAAGGTGTTAAAACTTTATAGGCAAGTATAAAGGAGAATAAAACAATGGATAGATTAAAAAAAGCGAAGATGGAGAAGTTTTGTCAGATTATAGCGTTAGAGGACTGTGAAGCGGGTGAGGCTGCGTATAGGGCTGGTTATGGGGTAGATAATCATCCCGTGCGTGATGCCTATCATACAACGATGGGCTGTAGATTGTTAAAGCGTGAAGACGTACAATTAAGAATTCACACAATAAGACAGCAGAACTCAAAAAACGATAGAGACTTTAAAACCTCTTTAATAGAAGACCTTAAAAAGATTATAAAATTTGATGAGGGGCAGTATATAAAGAGTAGTAACTGCACTTTAAGGGATGGTCGTATTGTTACTGATTATTATTTAGAGAGGCAGATTCAAGATTGGAACAGAGAAGACCGTGCTTTAATGATAAACGGATTTGATAACTGCGGAAGACCTAAATTTATAGATAAAACATGGGCATGGGAAAAATTATTAAAGATTTATCAGTTAGACGGAAAACAGCAGGTCGATGTAGAGGATTTAATGGGGTTATTAACGTCTGCAGGTTTACCTATTGTTGCTCCCTCTTCTGATATAAATATAGAAAAAGAAGCGGAAAAAGACATAAAAGAGGATTAAGGCATGAGTTATAGTAATAAAATAGATATAAAGCCTTTTTCAAAAAAATATGTTGATTATTATAGTAAAACTTTTTTTAATAGAATAAACTGCCTAGAAGGAGCATATCGGGCGGGTAAATCAGTCATAAATATTTTATCATGGGCTTTATATTTAGAAACGTGCGAGGATAAAATACATTTAGCAAGTGGTGCAAGTGTAGCAAGTGCGAGACTAAATATAGCAGACGCTAATGGATATGGTTTAAACTATATATTTAGAGGGCGTTGTAAGTCGGGTAAGTATGAGGAAAATGACTGCTTAAAAATACAGACAAAAAAAGGCGAAAAAATAATAATATTTGTAGGTGGAGCAGAGTCTAATAGTTATAAAAGAATACAAGGTCTCAGTTTTGGTAGCTGGCTGAGTGTAGAATTAGCGAATCTGTATATATCAGATGATGAGAAAAATTTTATTGATATGGCTCTCTCACGTTTAATACAGTCTAAAGATTATAAAGTTTTTTGGGACTTAAATCCTGTTTATCCTAAACATAAAGTATATATAAAATATTTAGATAAATATAATGAGGAACAACAGAGAGGAGCATTTATAGGCGGGTTTAATTATATGACCTGCTCGTTATTTGATAATAACGCTTTAACAGAACAACAAAAAAACGCTTTCCTCTCTCAGTATCCTGATAAAAACTCAATGGAATATCAGCGTTATATATTAGGTAAAAGGGCAGCTGCAGAGGGTTTAATATTTAAGTTTTTTGCATTCAATAAGGATAAATGGATAGTAAACGATTTAAAAGATTTTGTAAAAGGTATAAATCCTCAGTTTATTAGTATAGGCGTAGACTTTGGTGGTAACGGCTCGGCAACAGCTTTTGTTGCATCATTGATTTTTAATAATTATAGTAGTATAATAGTTTTAAAATCAGAAAAAATAGATATGAGCGACGGAGAGTCTACTGTAAAGATTTTTGATGAAAAATTAAAAAAATTTATTACTGATATAATAGATTTAAAAATTTCTCATATACAGTATATTTTTGGTGATAGTGCAGACCCCGTAATGATAAATGAGATAAAAGAGGTTGTAAATCAGTTAAAAATGAGGGATAAAATAAGTATAAGAGGCTCTCAAAAATACACAATAAAAAAGCGTATAGATACAAAAAAGGGCTTGATGGCTCGTAATCGTTGGTTTGTATATAAAGATGCTGTTAATGTTATAGAATCAACAGAGACTCAGGTTTATGATAATAGACCAGGACATGAGGACGAGCGTTTAGATAACGGTACAATAGATATAGATACAGCCGATGCCGAGGAATATAGCTGGAGCGGATGGTTACCTAAATTTATAGTTAATAATAAATAAATAGGAGGCTTATTATGAACTACACAGAAACCGTAAAATTTTTATATAACAGGTTTAATAAATGTTATAATAATGTAAAATATTATGATTATATTAGTAATTGGTTAGAGTGGTACAAAGGATACATAAAGGATATACATACGCTCCGTATCTCTAATGGAATAAATACAACTACAAGAGAGATTTATAAGTTAAAGATGGCTAAAAGGGTATGCGAGGATTGGTGTAGTAGCATATTAAATAAAGACCTAGAATTTGTTATAAATTCAAGTAATAAAAAAAGTTCTAACTTTATACAAGGACAAAAAAATAACGGTGGTGTATTAGGCTCTAATGATTTTGATAATTTGCTCTCTGTTGCTATGGAGAAGATGTTTGCATTAGGTACATCTGCTATAGTTATTGAGTTAAATAATATAAACGTAGATAAACAGGGTAATATATTAAAAAGTAGAGACGCTGTTATAAACTTAATACAGAAGGATGCAACCTGTATAATACCTATATCGTGGGTAAATGGTATTATTTTTGAGGTTGCCTTTTTGGGAGAGATAGTAATACAAGATAAAAAATATACTATAATAACAACACATAAAAGAGAAGAAGATGGATATGTAATTTATACAGATATAATTACTGATAAAGGCGAAGATGTAACTCTTCCAGATGGATATGTACCTATAATACGCACTCACTCAATGCGACCCTATTTTCATATATTAAGAACTAATATTGCTAATAATTTCGATTTGAACTCTCCGATGGGGCTTAGCATTTATGCAAATGCAACCGATACATTAAAGGCTTGTGATGAGGTATATGATGCATGTGTATGGGATGTAAAATCGGGTCAGCGTTTAGTATTTATGAATAAAAATTTATTAGCACATGACAGCGAGGGAAATGCAATAACTCCGCAAGATGCTAAACAGCACTATATGCAATTTTTCGGAGACGATATGATAAGCGAAAAAGGCACAGAGCAATTTATAAAAGATTTCGAACCTACATTAAATACAGTAAACTTAAATAAAGAGTTACAGAATCAATTAAATATTTTATCGTCAAAGTGTGGAATGGGTAGAGACTTTTATAGGTTTGAAAATGGTGCAGTAGTAACAGCAACGGAGTTTATAGGAGAGCGTAATGATTTTGTTGCTAATAGTAATAAAATAACTAAAGGTCTTTTAACTACATTAAAAAATTTAGTTGTAACTTTATTATATATAGGGCATGACGTTATCGGTTTAAGTGTTGACCCCTCTGCTAAAATAGATATAACATATAATGATGGCGTAGATGTTGATGATAAAGAAATGCGTGAGATGGATAGGCAAGACGTTAGAGACGGTATAATGTCAAAGGCAGAGTATAGGGCTAAATGGTATGGAGAAACAATAGAAGAGGCTAATGAAAAAATAAAACAGATAGATAATGAAGATACATTAGATGAGGAAAATATTATATAATAAATATAAAAATTTTTTAATTTTATATTTTTATAATATAATAGTTGACAATATTAAAAAATAGTTTTAATATTATTATTGACAAAAAACAATATTTATGGTATATTGTTTTTAGATTAAATATAAATTAGCCGATGGGCGTAAAACAGGAGGAACTAAATATGGAAAATAATGAAAACGTTTTAACTGATTCTGTAGGAATGGATAATGTTGGTACTCAAGCAGGACAAACAACGCAGAGTTCGGAGCATGTTTTTACACAGGAGCAACTAAATTCTATTATATCAAGTAGAATAAATCCTTTAAATCAGAAAGTACAAGAGCTCAGCAACCAACTTGCAAAATCAGAAAAACTAACTCAGCAGTATCACGCGGAGCTTCAAGGGTATAAAAATAAAGAGGTTGCACTCAAGCAGGGCATTCCCTCAGAATTATTGGATTATGCTATTTTTGAAGCATCTAAAATGGTAACTAAAGAGAAATCTTTTGAGGACGCTTTAAAGGAGTTTAAAGAGTCAAAAAAGGCGTTATTTGTAGGAACTCAAACATCAAGCGGTTCAGAAAACGCTTCAACTCAAAGCGAGAATAACGGACAGCAAGACGATAAAAAAGAAGATACTAATGCACAGATTAGTAATAATCAGACCGTTAATATGACAACGGGGCAGAACTTAAATAGTGGTTCAGCAAGTGTAGATGATGAAGTTAAAAAATATTTAGAGAATAGACGTAAAAGAAGATAATTTTTATATATTAGGAGGTTAATACTATGGCACTTATAGTAAATTCAGCAACGGTAGCAACGGGCATGAGCCCTGTAACAGAGGATGCATTATATGCAGACGAGATTTTTGTAGATGGTATATCTTTTACAAGTAAGCATGATATCGGTAATGCAGGACAGATTCAAGTTGTTAAATATGCAGCAGACGATACAATAGAGCCTACCACTCCTGGTTCTAAATTTACGGATGATGCTTATTCTAATAGCGTAGTAAATATTAACTGTAATAACGCTTTTCAGAAGAGCGTAATGGTTCCTGCATACTATGAAGCAACAATGCCTACAGACGTTTTAGCAGATAAGACATGGAGCGTAACGAGAGACTGTGCATTGGCTCGTCAGAAATCAGGTATCGCAGTTTTAGTTGACGATGGCACGGATGCAAACGTAACAACTGCTATTACAAAATCTAATGTAAAGGATATGATAGTTGAGTTAAGAAAAATGCTTAGAGCTAATAAGGCTAACCCTAATGTAGTTATTGCTAGTCCTGATGTATATGCTTCAATGTTAAAGGCAGCAGGTACAGAATATACTCCTCTTTTCAATGATGAAGTAATAAGAGCGGGTAGAGTAGGACAGTTTATGGGACTTGTATGGTTTGAGAGTGCACTTTTAGATGGCTCTTCTTCTTATAAGTACCTTAAGGCTGATGGAACGGCTTCTACAGTTGACGTATCAAAGGTTGACCTTATTATGTACGACGGTAATGCATATTCTATTATTGATAAGCTCTCAGCTCTTCGTGTTATTGACTCAGAGGAATTTATCGGTAGTAAGGTACAAGAGGAAGTTGATACTGGTTTCTGTGTAACGAATTCCGATTGTGTATTAGTTAAGTTTAATGCTTAATTAAAATATAGTTATATACAATAAAAATTTTATAAAGACAGGCACAGAGCGGGTGGTTGGTTAAAAGGTCAGCCGCCCGCTCTTAAATTAAAATAGGAGGTAAAAATATGGGTTTAAAGGTATATTCATTAGACAACCATGGTGACTATTCATCTGTAAATGGCTATGCACATTATGATGGTTATTCTGAAGCAGATTTTGCATTAGGAGACCCGAACATTTTTATTGAGTTTGAATTGAATTCGGATTGGACTTTTGATGATATACATTTTATAGGTCGTCGTTTTGATGTTGCTCAAAATAAATATGTTTTTGAGACTGTAACACCTTCATATGAAGCTACTGTAATATTAGAGAATGGACATATACAGTCAGAATTAGAATATGATTCAGATTGGGATTCAGCAGGCTATGACGCTATTTTTGTTTATCCTTCTGTAGATACAACAGGGGCATATACATTAACAATAACTAATACAGCGATGCAGGGTTTTGAGTTTAAAAATTTAGCACAATTTAGAAATTTTCCAGATATAAGTAATGGTAATTTTTTAGCAAATAACCTTGATAATTATGTTAAAGCAGATACTTTTGTTAGAGCTCAGGTTTATTCAGTACCGAGTGATACAAGTATAGAAACAACTACTGCACCTCATCCTAAGTATTATAATGCATCAAATGCTGTAAATTTGAGTACTGACGATGTACGTTACTTATTTACTAATATAAATTTAAATACAATTGACAGTGCATATCATTTTTATGAGATAGTAAATGAATGTGAGATTGGCATACCATCAGAGCCTCAAGGAAATATGTCTGTAAATTTTGTTTATAATGATTTATATGTATATACTGTGCAAATGAATTTACCAGTATTAGAAACAAATTGGTTAACTGCTTATTATTTTGATAATACAGATTTAGATTTACTTAATTATAGACCAAGTGAGTATGAAACAGAGGGTTATTATTTTACAGGTTGGTATGCAGAGGATACTTATGAAACATATTTAGACCAATTAGAAGTAAGAGAAGATACTATTTTATATGGTAAATTAATAGATATAGAAGATTCATTTGTAGTTACATTTGACTCTAATGATGGCGAGGATGTGTCACCTCAATATGTTGAAAATGGTGGTACGGCTTATGAACCGTATGCTTATAGATATGGGGCTACATTTGTGTGTTGGTGCTCTGACCCTGAATTAACCACTGAGTTTAATTTTAATACTCCGATTGAGAATGATATAACATTATATGCAAAGTGGGAAATAAGGGAAGGCTATATTCTTATAACATTTGATACTAATGGTGGTTCCTATGTAAAAGCACAGTTAGTAAGTAAAGATAGCGAGTATATAGACGAGCCTTCTGACCCAACAAAGCAGGGATATGCTTTTGAAGGTTGGTATATAGATGCAGAGTGTACAATTCCTTATGTATTTGAGTATGAGTATGTATCATATCCAATGACTTTATATGCTAAGTGGAGCGAAGTGTTATGGACTATTACTGTATTTGAAGATAATTTAATAACTCAAGAAATTACAGTACATGATGGAGCAACTTTAAGTACTATAACACCAACAAAACAGAAAAGCTCAGACGGTAGAATATTCGTATATTGGGTAGAACCAGATAATACTTTACCTTTTGATTTTAGTCAACCAATAAGAAATAATTTAACATTGGAAGCTTATTATGTAGTGAGTGGAACTGATAAATGGATTATGTCTCTTCCTGACTGTTATGTAGGATTTAAGGAAGATATAGCATATTTACCAGTTTATAAAGTTAAAAACGGTACAAAAGCATTGGCATTAGGTCAATCTTCTACTGATGACGAGTCTGCTTACATGTTTATAGAAAAGACTCAAACATGGGTTGAAATAAAAAATTTTACAGTAACTTTATAAAAGCAATAACAGAGGGGGCTAACGCCTCCTCTCCCCCTTAATATAAAAATTAAAAACAGTTTAGATTATGTATTTTTTTATTTAGTTATATTTTTACTTTTTTATATTGTATTTTTAAAATAAAAAATAAAATTATAATTAATAGGTTAAAGTTGTTTATGTGTTATATAGTGGGGTTAAAAAATGATTAGAACGTTAGGACGCTTATATATTTATAGCAAGTTTGATGATGCATTCGGTTTTGGTATAAATTTAATTTATTTTAATGCAAGTAAGAAACTGCATTTTATGATGAAGTTATTTACATTAAAAATAATAATAGGTTATGTATAATAGGAGGCGCATATGATAACAGTTGCTTATAGTTTTTATACTGATACATATAAAGGAGAGCTAGTATCATCTAGTGATTTTTCTGCTGTAGAGAATAAAGCGACTTTAATATTAGATACAATAGCACCTGCTAATATAATGATATTAAAAGAGAGTGATTTAAGTTTAACAGATATAATGAAGTATAAAATGTGTATATGTAATTTATGTGACGCAATAATGCAGTTATTCACTGATGGCGTCTCTCAAGGAATAATCACTCAAGAAAAGGTCGGAGCTTGGACTACAACATACAGCGTAAAAGAGGGTACAGATGCTTATAGTACTTTATATAATATAGTAAATATGTGGCTCTCTGGTACACAGTTAATGTGTATGTGGGTGTAATATAGGAGGGGCAGTTATGAAGTTTAAGGATAAAGTAACGCTCTTTAACAGATTAGAGTCAGAAGGTACAGTTATATATAATAAAATTTTAATAAATTCAGCTTTATGGTTTGATGGGGTATCATCCTCTATATTAAAGACAGGAATTGTAGATTTAAATGCAAAAACTATTTATATAAATAAAAATCAAAATTTCGGTGCAACTTATGTATTGCCTGAGAGTTATGAAAGATTAACAAGCGGAGAGGGGTTTTTCACAATAAATAATGGTGATTATATAGGCTTAGGTGATATAACACTTGATGAAAATGAGACTCCACAAAGATATAAAAATAGAACAGGGTTATTATATGAAGTAGTAAATATAAACAATTATATGATGGGGTTAAATAAACATTTTGAAATTATAGCAAATTAAAGGGGCTGATAATATATGATAAAGCCTAAAATATCTATAAAATATGATAAAAAAAGTTTATCAGATAAAATATTAAATAATATACCTAAAGCAAAGAGAGCTGTATTGCAGGAAATGATAGAGGATACAGAGCCTTATATACCGTATGATACAGGGTATTTAAATAATAGTGTTGGTATGGATATAGAAAAAGGAGAAATAATTTATGACGCTCCTTATGCAAAATATGCTTTTAATCCTAAATATAAAGGTAAACAGAAATTATATAATAGACAACATCATCCTCTTGCAAGGGGTAACCCGTTTAATGCTTCAAGAAAATACAATATAGATAAATGGTTAGAGACATTTAAGAGGGTACTAATGGGAGGTAAATAAGATGGCAGTAATAAAAGATATAATAGAAAATCTTTTAACTTTTATAAATGAACAAAATCCTTCTGTAACTAATAATATAAGAGTTAATTTTGATTTATTAGATAAAAATAAAAACTCTCTCTGTATATGCTTAAATGATGATGACAGTAAAGGGGAGCATATATCAGACGTAACAGGGCAATTTATAGAGGGTTCTTTTAGTATAAGAATTTATTATAGAGATATAACAGGCGTAGAGGGTATAAAAGATTTATATGCGTATGATTTGTTAAATTCTCTTGCAATTTTTATAAAAAAGTATTATAATTATAAAGTAATAAATGAGACTAAAGCGCAATGGGTAGATAAAATTGAGATAGCGGAGCAAGCACGGTTAATTAAAGTTTATGATGGTAATATAAAAGATTATGAGACAGGATTAAACTTTATTTATATTTATAAGAAAAATTAAGGAGGCTTAATTATGGCAAATGAATTAGCAACTTATAGGGCTTCAACGGTAGGCTCAGAAGAGGTATTGTATTTTGTAAATGTACCTAATGATTTAGATGATTTTACTGATAAAGATTTTCATATGGCTTTACTTATGGCAGAGTCAAATACAATAGATTCAGGAGTTGAAACAGAGGATGTTCCTGATGTTACAACTAAAGTAGCTGGCCATGTAATTAAAAGTTATAAAAAGACTTTTACTCACTCAGGTGTATTTTTGAATGGCGAGCCTGTATGTGAGTATGAAAGATACTTGTTTGATAATGATGAGGTAGGGGATAAAACAGTAGTTGATTTATTGCAAGTATATACATTCGAAGGAGACAACACGGAAGGATATGTGGGTTATAAATATACTGCAACATGTGAGGTAAGTAATGGTGTAGGTGGTGATGCACAGGGTAAGGCTAATATATCTGCAACTTATACTATAACAAGCGAAGCAGAAGAAGTATTAGTAACCTATGATACAGAGACGGGTGTTGCTACAATAGTTGAAGAAGAGGAATTGACAAACACTCCTTCAAGTGATATAATAGATAATGATAATGAAGGCGAAGGCGAATAAAAATTATAATTATAATAGTAAAAATAGGAGGTAAATATTATGGCTAATGAGTTAGCAACCTATAGGGCTTCCACAGTAGGAAGCGAGGAAATACTTTATTTTGTAGAGGTTCCTACATCAACAAGTGCATGGAGCACGAAAGCGTATCATATGGCTTTACTTATGGCAGAGTCAAATACAATGGATTCAGGCGTTGAAACAGAAGATGTACCTGATGTTACGACTAAGGTAGCAGGTCATGTTATTAAGAGTTATAAGAAAACATTTACTCATTCTGGTGTATTTTTGAAGGGTGAGCCTGTATGTGAGTTTGAAAGATATTTATTTGACCACGACGAAGTAGGCGACAAGACGGTTGTAAATCTTTTACAAGTATATACATTTGAGGGAGACAACACAACCAACGGATATACTGCTTATAAATACACAGCAACTTGTGAAGTAAGCAACGGTGTAGGTGGAGATGCACAGGGTAAGGCTAATATATCTGCAACTTATACTATAACAAGTGAAGCAGTAGCTGGCACAGTAAAGTATAACACAGAGTCAGGGGTAGCAACATTTACACCTGCAGTATAATTTTATTATATTAGAATAATATTTTTTAATTAAATTTTAGTAGTAAGGGGGCTTGTAATGAATAAGCCCCCTCTGATGAAGGAAAAGGAAAAAGGGGGAAAATATTATGCAAGAGATTAAAAAAATAAGTAATGTATTAGAGTTAAAAATAAAAGATAGTGATGAAGTATTAAAGGTAGATTTTACAGACAAAAGACTTATAAATAAGTTATTAAAATTGTTAAGAAAATATCAACATATAGAGGATTATGTATCGGAAAAAATGCAAAAATTAACCGATATAACAGATACATTAGTTGCGTATATAAAGTCAGAGGGTATAGATATAGAGTCGGCTGATGAATTATCAGACGAAAATATAGAGGAATTTTTACAGAATAAAGTACCTGAAAATAAAAAAGAGATAATAAAGCAAGAAATAGAAGGTACTAATATAGAGTTAATGATAGCAGCGTCTGATTTAGAGATTGATATTTTACAAGACTTTAAAAATGAAGTTGACGATGCTTTTAACGCTCCTATAACGAATGCAATTTTCGGTAACACTCTCCCTCCGTTAGAGTATTATGTAGAACTTTTCGATATGGTAACGCCTTATATACAACAGGCTAAATTACAGGAAAGCAAAACAATAGAGTCAATAAATAAAAAATATAATTTAGATAATGTAGTAAATATTAAGAGCAGGAAAAATATGTAATATGTTTAATGTATTACTTGACTCTGATTTTCCTGTAGAGTATGAGGGTTATAAATTAAATACAGATTTTCGTATAGGAATAATGTTAACATTATTACAAGATGACGAAACGGTACCTGAAGATTTAAAACTATTAAAGGCGTTTGATTTATTATATAAAGAGAAAGTACCGCCTTATGATATAGCATTAAAGGGGTTATTATGGTTTTTATCTTGTGGTAAAAGTGAGACTCATACAGAAGATGAAGAAAAAGAACAAGATATAACAGATAAAGCAATAGATTTTAATGTAGATAGTTTAGATATATGGGGAGCGTTTTGGGCTAAAGGAATTGATTTAACAAAAATAAATATGCATTGGTTTAAATTTATGACTGCTATTGGATATTTAGGAGAGTGTCCTTTAACACATAAAATGGCGT
Source organism: Anaeroplasma sp. (assembly GCA_045631605.1). Taxonomy (GTDB): domain Bacteria; phylum Bacillota_I; class Bacilli_A; order Acholeplasmatales; family Anaeroplasmataceae; genus Anaeroplasma. The sequence goes on along the minus strand of JAZQVB010000120.1, from coordinate 4,409 downwards.
ATAGAACAACGGATTTAAGTAAATTAAAGGGCGACACAAGAAAATATTACGCAGAATTAAAAGAAAAATACAGAATAAAAAAGATATATACAGATGAAGAGTATAATGAAATTATAGAGCGTAAAAAAGAAAAATACGGTAATTATTACGCTAGACTGATGCAGGGTAAATTATAGCAAGAAGGCGACTGATTTTTTGTATCAGTTGCCTTTTTTAGTATATTATAGTAAAATATATTATATTAAAATAATAAGGACGAGACTCTTATGGATGAGGAAAAAGCTGTTATACAAGTAGATTTTGAGGTTGATTTTAAAGATATTGAATCATCCTTAAAAGAGTTACAGGATAAATTAAGCAATATAAAATTCTCTCCAAATATGGATAGTGCTATATTTACAGATATTAAAAAGTTTTTAACTCAGTTTAATAATGTAAAGAGCACAATGTCAAGCGCAGAAACGGGTACAGATTATTTTAAGAAATTAGACGAATCTGTTAATAGTTTGCATGAACGCCTTATACGAACAAGGCAAGCCTACGGTGTATTTTTAAGAGAATACAACGAGGCTAATAATTTACCTAATCCATGGGCTGAACGTGAAAAAACTTTTAAGCAAAGCGAAGAAGCATTAAAAGCTATAAATGAAGAAAACGAAAAAAACAAAAAGTTAGCCTATGAAGATTTAAGATATTATGAGGCAATATCAAAATTTAAAGCAAATCTAAATAATGAAGAACAGCAAGGAGAGGAATTAAAACAACAAAATTTAACTAAAGATATAGCACTACAACAGGAATTAAATAGTGTAGAACAACAAAACACAGGCAAGGTAGAACAGTTACAAAATGAAAATAATTTAATAGAGAAAAAAATAACTACAGAGAAGCAAGGCGTAGAGGATATAACGCAAGAGCGTAAAAAATCAGAAAATAAATTAAATACGCAGGGCTTATTAAATATACGAAAAAAGCGTAGTTTAGCAATAAGTGCAATAAAAGAATTTTATAATAATGTAAAAAAATATACTTCTATGTGGATGGGTTTATTGGACTCTGCCCTTTCTAAAGTAGGAGCAGGCTTTAAGTCTCTTTTAGGTTCTATTTTTAATAGAACAGATAAACAAGCGTCCTCTCTCTTATCTAATTTAAAAGGATTACTAGGAATAGCTGGCGGTATAGGTATATATAAATTAGGTACAGAAGCAATAGAGGTATCTAATGATTTTAAAACATTAGGAGATACTGGTGCAGTAGTAGCACGTAAAATGTCAAACGCATTTTATGATGCAGCTGGTGATACATATAATAGTTTAGTAAAAGTTAGTAATGGTACAAAAACAGTAACCACTACATTACAGAAATTTATAAATACATGGACTGGTCAGGTCTCTTTATTAAAGGCTCAGTTAACAGCGATAGGTGTTAATTTGGGTAATCTTTTAATAAAAATATTTTACCCGTTATTAGTTGTATTGAATAAAATTTTAGCGGTAGTTAATTTATTAGTTAATAAACTTGCTTCACTTTTTGGTTTTAATACTAAATCCCTCTCTGATATATTAGGTACAGTAGGAGGAGAGGGCGTTAAAAATAAGGGATTAGATGAATATAGCAAGTCAGCAGATAAGGCTTCTAAAGCAACTAAAAAATTAAGTAAAGAAACTAAAAAGGCGAGTGATAATTTACAAAGTTACGATAAATTAAATAATAATACTTCAAAAGATTTAGACGATTTAACAGACGCTTTAGATGATATAGCAGATATAGGTGTAGACCCAGAGGGGTTAATAGATACAGACGCTTTATTTAATAATCTTTTAGACGATTTAAGCCTCGTTCCTGATTGGCTTAAAAAGTGGATAGATGAATTAATAGCACTTATTAAAGCTGGAGATTGGGAAAAAGTTGGCTCTCATATAGGAGACCTCGTTAATAAAGGGTTAAAAGCGTTAGACGATTTTTTAGATAGTCCTGATTTATTAGCAAAAATACATAAATTTAATAATAATTTATTAGATTTCATTAACGGATTTATAAAGACTGTAGACTGGGATATGTTTGGTAGAGATGTCGCAAAGGGGTTAAATACTATAACATATGCTATAGATGATTTATATACTCAAGCAGTAGAAAAAGGTACATTAAAAAATATAGGTGACGCTTTATATGATTCAATAATGGGTTTTGCTAAAAATGTAAAGGCAGAACAAGCGGGAAGAGCAGCCGTTAGTTTAATTAGGTCTGTTATAGATGTTATATATCAAGCGTTAAGTAATATAAGCGATGAAGACATGGACTTATTAGCGCAGAAATTATACGATTTTGTAAAGGGTGCTTTTACTCGTTTAGTTGGAAAATTAGAGGGTGAAGATAAAACAGGGGCAGAAAAAATAGGTGAATCTATTGCTAAAATCATAAATATAGGTTTAACATTTATAGGTAAACTTATAAATCAAGATACAGCAGAAAAGGCAGCCGATGCTATAATAACAATATTAAATAGTGCAATAAATGGATTAGATAAAGCAAGATTAAAAACTGCGTTAAGTGGCTTATTAAACTTTATAGGAACTATGTTAACTAAACTTGCAACAGAGATAGATACGGATGATTTTGTTGATAAAGTAACAGGTGCTATAAATAATAGTATAAAGGATGGCTCTTTACAAAATATGGTAAAGGGATTAACTTTGTTTGTAAATAAGTTTTTTGATACTTTAATAGATATAGTAAAGGGTACAGATAAGAATGGATTATTTAAAGCAGTTAAGGATGGATTTATAGAGGGAGGAGGTTTATCATTATTATTAAAATGGCTTGAATTTGTAGTTGCACCATCTCTTGTTTTAGCAGTAGTTCATGGAGTAGCAAAAGCAGGAGAGTGGGCTTTAATGGGAAGTATATTTAGAAATGGATTAGGCGGTACATTTTCTATAATAGCGGGTAGTATAACTAAAATATTTGGAAGCGCATTAGTAAAAGGAGCATTCAAAGCAGCAGGCGCAGTTGGAGGGTTAACTATTGCATTTGATGCTATGTTTGATACTTATAATAATGGTATAAACGGAATGAACGCCTCTCTTAGTATAATAGGTGGGGCTGTTGCAGGATTTTCTATGTTTGGACCAGGCGGTGCAGTTGTTGGAGCAGTTGCAGCAGGTTTAGTAGAGTTAAATGCTTTATGGCAACAGTATCCTCAGATATTTGAAAATGTAGGTCAAAAAATTGGAGAATTTGTAGGCTCTATTATAGTAGATTTATATGAATTTAATAATAAAATATTAGTTAATATAGAAAATGCTAAAAATAGTATAAGTAATAAAGTAACTGAAATTATAAATAATATACAACAAAAATTTAATAATATGATAAATAAAGCTGTACATTGGGGAGAGGACTTTATGAGGGGTATAGCAAATGGAATAGGTAACGGAATAAAATGGGTTACTGATAAAGTAAGTAATATAGTATCAGATATTAAAAATACTTTTACTAATGGATTTCAGATTGCCTCTCCGTCTAAAGTTATGGAGTCTCTTGCAATTTATATACCAGAAGGAGTAGCAAAAGGAATAGACGATGGATTAAGTGCAATAGACGATGCAACATCAGATATGATAGATAGTATAAAATTTACAGATTTTTATACTACAGCATATAATGAGACTGATATATTTGTTGATGACGTAACTAATAGATTAAAAGATATAGAAACTCCTATATTAGACCCTCTTAAATATCAGTCTAATATTATAAATAACCCTGCAAGTACGGCAAGAACAATAGCGCAAGGATATGCGGATATAAGTACACAAAAGACAGACGGTGTATTAGCAGGAATTTATAATAGAATAATAGGGGCAGGACAACAAGCAGGACGTAATGTCACTATTGATGTATATTTAGATAAGAATAATAAGTTAGGACAGTATGTAATAGACACGGTAAGAGGTCAAGTAGTTATGACAGGGGGAATTTAATTTCCCTCTGTTATAATAAATATAACTATTTGAAGCAGAGGCACAAAAATATTTTATTCTGTTTATATTTTTAAATTTTAAGATAAATTTATATATAAATAGGTAGATATTGTATAGAGAGGTGAAAATATGTATACAGGTAATGTTTTACAGTTTGAAAATGGTACAATATGTAAAAATGGTGGTATAATTCCTGCGCCATCAACATATAGGGTTTTAACTCACGATATAGATGTAAATGCTAAAAGAAGTGAAAGCGGTTATATGAATAGAAACAGAGTAAGGGCTAATAACTATGAGTTACAGTGTAGTTGGGAGCGTTTAAGTTGGGAGCAATTAACTACTTTAATAGCAGCAGGTGATGCAGAGAGTTTTAATATAACGTTTTTAGATGCAAGAACAAGAGGTACTGTAACAAAAAAGTTT
>JAZQVB010000119.1:0-16250 GCA_045631605.1 Anaeroplasma sp. | reverse complement strand
AGTTGGTATTATATCATATTCTATAAAATTAGTAGTGAAATGTCATTATTTTGTCATTAAATATTCAGTAATTTTAAAAAATATGTTAAGATATATAAATAAAGAAGGAATGATGGTGAATTTATGAATTATAATAATTGTTTTTATAGAGGTAGATATGTATATAGTGCCAAGGAATTTTTAGAGGCAACTAGAGCTGGCTTTTTTAATCTTGTTTATGACCATAACAAGATAAAGAAGATGGTTAATGATATTGAAAAGATTATTGATTTTAATAAAGCTGTTGATTTATATGCATTTTGTTTATTATTATTTGACGAAAGAAGTAAGACTAGCATTGATAGATGTAATAATATTTTAGATGTTATTGTAAGCTGGGATTATATTCCTGCCGTATATTTACTAGCGCAAATGTATTTTTATAATCTTAAGGGCTCTGATTTGAAGAAATTCTATAATTTATCATTAAGAGCGGCTAATGAAGGCTTTGTCCCTGCGAAGAATGCGTTAGCATTAGCTTATTTTAATGGCTATGGCTGTAATGCTGATTACGCTAAGGGTAAGAAATACCTAGAGGAATGTGAAAAGGCTTATTATGGCCCAGGATATTTTAATTTAGGTATTGGCTATTATAAGGGTCTTTATGGATACCCACAAAGCTATGAGAAGGCACTTTATTATTATAAGCAGGGTGCAAATCAATTTCATCCAAAAAGCATGTTTAACCTTGCGCTAATGTATATGGGTGGAATTGGATGTCCTAAGGATGTTGAAAAGGGATTATCCGAATTAATGACAGCGTCTGGATGTGGCCATGTAAGAGCGCAAATAACAGTTGCGGATGCATATTATTTTGGTGAAAAGGTTCCGAAAAATATAGATAGAGCCTATGAGCATTATTTAATGGCAGCTGAAAATGGCGATCTATATGGTATGTATAGTGTAGGATTTATGATTTTAAAAAAGGAAGTATATTGGGTTGATAAATCAGTAGGTCTTTCTTGGATTAGAAAAGCAGCTGACGCAGGATATGAGGATGCGATAAAGCTACTTAAAAAGCTATAATTAGATTTTAAACACAATCATTGTTATATATGATTGTGTTTTTTCTTATAATTATTTTATAATGATATATTTTATGGTATAATTCTCGAGTAAGGAGTGATGAATATGCCTTTTTTACCTATTAGCGTAGAGGAAATGAAGGAATATGGCTGGGAGCAGCCCGATTTCGTATATGTTATTGGTGATGCTTATATAGATCATCCATCCTTTGGACCAGCTATTATTTCTAGAACACTTGAAAATTTTGGATATAAGGTTGCGATTATATCTCAGCCTAATATTAATAATAATAAGGATTTTAAAATATTTGGAGCACCTAGATTAGGATTTTTAGTGAGCTCTGGTAATATTGATTCAATGGTTAATCATTATACCGTTTCTAAAAAGAGAAGAAAAAAGGATTACTATACTCCTAATGGAGAAATGGGTAAAAGACCTGATAGAGCGTTAATTCGTTATTCGTCTAAATTGAGAGAGCTTTATCCTAATTCAGCAATTATTATAGGTGGTGTTGAGGCATCACTTCGTAGATTAAACCACTATGATTATTGGGATAATTCAGTTAGAAGATCTATTTTATTAGATTCAAAGGCTGATTTACTTTTATATGGTATGGGCGAAAAAACTATAGTTCAGGTTGCTGACGCACTTGATTCTGGTTTAGATGTAAAGGATATTATTTATATTAGAAATAGTGTATGGAAAACAAAGGATGAATCTATTTTACCTGAGGATGGTATAGCTTTACCTAGCTATGATGAGGTATTAGAAAATAAAAGAAATTATGTTAAATCATTTCAAATACAATATAGAAATACAGATGCAATAACAGGTAAGCCTTTAATTGAAAAGTATAAAAATTGCTTTGTCGTACAAAATCCACCTGAGTTTCCATTATCTAGAGAGGAAATGGATGCGACATATGCACTTCCATATATGAGATGCTGTCATCCAAAGATTGAAGCTTTAGGTCATGTGCCTGCAATTGATGAGGTAAAATTCTCAGTTATTTCAAATAGAGGATGCTATGGTGGATGTCATTTCTGTGCGCTTACTATGCATCAGGGTAGAATTATTCAATCAAGAAGTAAGGAATCTATTATTGATGAAATTAAGCTAATTTCATCAGATAAGGATTTTAAAGGATATGTTCATGATATTGGTGGACCTACTGCGAATTTCTATAATCCAGCTTGTAGTAAGCAAATGACTAAGGGCGTTTGTACGACTAGAGAATGCATCGGTTATAATCCATGTAAGAATTTAGAGGTTGATCATACCGAATATTTAGACATTTTAAGAGAGGCTAGAAAGCTTCCTGGAATTAAGAAGGTATTTATACGCTCGGGTATTAGATATGATTATTTAATGTATGATAAAAACAAGGAATTCTTTAATGAATTAATTAAATATCATGTTTCAGGGCAGCTAAAGGTTGCTCCAGAGCATATTGATGATAGAGTTTTAGTTCGTATGGGTAAGCCTAGTAGAGAATTATATGATGAATTTGTTAAGCAATATAAGGATTTAAATAATAAGCACGGAATGAATCAATATTTAGTTCCTTATTTAATGAGTAGTCATCCAGGCTCTACATTAGATGCTGCAATTACGCTTGCAGAATATCTAAAGGAAATCGGTCATATGCCAGAGCAGGTTCAGGATTTCTATCCTACACCAGGTACGGCATCAACATGTATGTATTATACAGGAATAGATCCATTTACTAATGAGGATGTATATGTGCCACGTGATCCACATGAGAAGGCTATGCAAAGAGCTTTAATGCAATATAGATTACCACAAAACTATGATTTAGTTTATGAAGCATTAATTAAGGCTGGAAGAAGAGATTTAATTGGTTTCGGCAAAAAATGCTTAATTAAGCCTAAAAGATAATGTTGATTTATATGGTAAATATTGTATAATTAGAGCGTACTCATAGGGGAGTAGTTCGCTAATAAGTGACTGGTCTACATAATGGATTATCCAGGCTCAGTCTTAAAGAACGAGACTTATGCTATTTTTCTGCATGTCTCGTTTTGTTTGTTTATGGAGGTTTTTATGTTAACGATAGGGATTGCAACTTTAATAACAACAAGTATTTTTTTAGGTATAGGTCTTGCGATGGACGCATGTTCTGTATCAATGGCTAATGGCTTAAATGAGCCTAAAATGAAGCTTGGTAAGGTTTTATTAATATCAATTATGTTTGGATTCTTCCAAGCTGCGATGCCATTACTAGGCTATTTTGTAGGATCTGCAGTATTACAATATATTGAAAAATTTATTCCATGGATTGCGTTAGGCCTATTATTATTTGTAGGTGGTAAGATGATTATTGACGGAATTAAGGGTGAAGAGGATGAAGAGGCTAAGGCTTTAACATTTAAGGTTTTAATTGTTCAAGCTATTGCTACGTCTATCGATGCCTTATCTGTAGGATTTACAATTGCCGATTATACAATTATTCAAGCTTTAGTATGTACATTAATTATTGCGGTAGTAACGTTTGGTATTTGTGTTGGTGGTGTATATATTGGTAAGAAGTTTGGTACAAAACTAGGAAGTAAGGCTGTTATTTTAGGTGGTATCATCTTGATTTGTATAGGCTTAGAAATATTTATTTCTGGTATGTTCTTTTAAAATTACTTTTATTAGGACATAATGTGAAAAAATACATTTTTATAGATTTGAAGATTGTAGAGTAATCTATATTCTTTTTAATTTTTTGGAATTTAACGATTAATATTGAAAAAAGATTAAGTATTTAGTATTATGTAATTAGTAAAAATGTTTACGGAGGAAAAGAAAATGAAAAAAGGATTTATTGGTGCGGCGCTATTAACGTTGTTATTAGTTGGCTGTGGTGGTGCAGGGTCTCCTACAAAAACGCCAACAACAGAAGTGCCAACAACAGAAGTACCAACAACTACTCAAACTGCAAATAATATTGCCGGTTATGATTATTTGAATGGTATGAGTGATGCTATTAAGCAAAACTTTGGTGCACAAGGATTTGTTGAAGGTAGAATTGGAGATTTCTCTAAGTATGAAGGTACTGAAGCATATCGTAAGGTTTCAACAGCTGAGGAATTATTAGCTGCAATTAGTGATGCAAAAATTGATTATACAAACGCTTGGGTATATGATGCAAGAAATGCTGATGAGCAAGCTATTATTGATAGATTAGTATATTTAAATTCTATCGGTAATAATAATATGACAAGCGATGAAAAGACTGAACGTAATGGTTTACAAACAAAGGTTAGAGAATTAAAGATTCCTGGACATATTGAGCAAACATTAAATGATGTTGGCTCAGTTCATGTTATTGAAATTACTAATGATATTAATTTAGGCTATTATAAGCTTAGTGAAACAGCTAAGGGTTATTCAGTTGTATCAAATTTTGCATCTAAGCAAAATGTAATCGACGCATTAACTATGAGTAGTATGTTTACAGAAAATGGTATTTCTCAAATTTCTATTAGCAATACTAATGATTTAATGATTTATTCTAAGAATGGTGCTAAATTAACGCATGGTGGATTTAAGATTACAAGCTGTAGTAATATCGTTTTTAGAAATATTGAATTTGATGAATTGTGGCAATGGGAGGATTCTTATAATAAGAGACCAGGCTTTACTTTAGGTGATTATGATGCATTTGGTTGGGCATACTTCAAGATTTCATTCTGTGAATCAGTATGGATTGACCACTGTACATTTGGTAAATCATATGATGGTCAAATTGACTATTCAAATCCAGTATATGACTGGAACCATGAGGTTTATATTAGAGCACCTTATGGAGCAGATGGTGGTAACGGATTACACATTTCAAACTGCTATTTCAAGGCAGGTGATGCATCTGAGGATGGTTACATCTATAAGATGATGGAGGAATGTAAGAAGGATTATATTAGCTCAATAATAACAGGTGAAGCTCCTAAGTATCAATATTATGCAGCATTAAGAGATGGTGGTGCAACTCATGATGATATTCTATACGGTGTTGCTATTCCACAAAAGAAGGGCTTTTTATTAGCTGATAGCGGTGATTACTTCGAATACAATAAGGAATTAAAGGTTTCTATGGCTAATAACGTATTTAAGAACCTAGAGGATAGATTACCAAAATTAAGAGGTGGTATCGCTTATATTTATAATAATATAGTAGATAGCTCTGAATATTATGGATATAGAGTTAAGCTTCAAAATTCAGGTGTAGCTGGATATGTTGGTTCACAAGGACAATTTAAGCTTGCATTAGTATCTCAAGGTATCTTATCAGGCTTAGGCGGAAGCGTTAGAGCTGAGGATTGTATTTACTCAGGTGTATATTCAGTTATTAAGAATAACGATACATCTACTCCTAAGACATGGTTTACTGATAGTAAAACAACAAATGATGGTGGATATAGCTTCGTTAATATGAAGATTCAATTACAGGATTCAACATTTGTTGGTTCTTCAAGTGATGCTGCATGGACTGATTATGTTACAGCCAATCCATATGTAGTTACTACAAGTAATGCTTCAATCAAGCTTTCTACTGAAAACTTTGATTGGCATAATGAAACAAATACTCAACCATTTACTCCAGCATTATATGGCTTAGAAAACCTAGAAACAATCTTATATGAAACATGTCCAGTTGGTGTTAATCCGAATATTGCAGATATGTATTTATATACAACATTTGATTCTTACCAAGCTAAGTAATAAGGGTAAAAATAAAACTCAAGTTTTCCAACTTGAGTTTTTTCTTTTCTTAAATTCCTTGAGCAATCATTGCCTCGCAAACCTTTTCGAAGCCCGCGATATTAGCACCAGTTACTAAATCAAATTTATTACCATTTTCAATTGCCTTAGCTAATGTATTTTTAAATATATTAACCATAATTCCCTTAAGCTTTTCATCAACCTCATCAAAAGACCAGCTTAAGCGAAGAGAGTTTTGAGACATTTCTAAGCCTGATGTTGCAACACCACCAGCATTAGCTGCCTTAGCAGGACCGAATACTACATTATTATCAATGAAGTATTTAGCTGCATCAAGAGTAGAAGGCATGTTAGCACCCTCACATACAGCGATAACACCATTTTTAACAAGCTTTTTAGCTGCCTCTAGATCAAGTTCATTTTGAGTTGCACAAGGTAATGCGATATCACACTTAACATCCCAAATGTTAGTAGAGCCCTCAGTATAAGTAGAACCAGGAACTCTATCTACATATTCCTTAATACGACCACGTTCAACCTCTTTAATTTGCTTAACTACTGCAAGGTCGATACCATTAGGGTCATAAATATAACCATTAGAGTCAGACATTGCAACAACCTTAGCTCCAAGTGATGTAGCCTTTTGGTTTGCGTAGATTGCAACATTTCCTGAACCAGAAATAACTACAGTTTTACCAGTGAAATCTGTTTCCTTTAATGTCTTTAATGCTTCATTTGTGAAATAGCATAAGCCGTATCCAGTAGCTTCCTTTCTAGCTAAAGATCCGCCATAAGAAAGGCCCTTACCAGTTAAAACTCCAGAGAATTCATTTTTAATTCTCTTGTATTGACCAAACATATAGCCGATTTCTCTTGCGCCAACACCAATATCGCCAGCTGGTACGTCAGTATCAGGTCCGATGTGTCGATATAATTCGGTCATAAATGATTGACAGAAGTGCATGATTTCGGAATCAGATTTACCCTTAGGATCAAAGTCAGAGCCACCCTTTCCTCCACCCATAGGAAGTGAGGTTAATGAATTTTTAAGTGTTTGCTCTAGACCTAAGAATTTAATGATTGATGCATTTACACTAGGGTGTAATCTAATACCACCTTTATAAGGACCAATTGCACTATTATATTGTACTCTATAACCACGATTTACTTGATAGTTACCAGCATCATCAACCCATACAACCTTGAATTGAACGAATCTTTCAGGCTCTAAAAATCTTTCAAGAATTTTTTTCTTTTCAACCTCTGGATGAGTTGCTACATATGGCTCTAATGATGCAAGAATTTCTTGTGCTGCTTGTAGGAATTCAGGCTCATTAGCATTCTTTTTAACTAAATCTTCGTAAACATTTTTAACATATTCTGTTTTAAACATAAAAATAACACTCCTTTTTTTATTGCAATGAAAATATTATGCAATATAATAATTATTTTACTGAAATATAGTAAAAAAATCAATACTTTGAACGATAAAAATTTTACATTTTGATTATTTTATAAAATTTTATCGCAAAAATGTGTCAAAAAATGAAATTAAATGTTTAATATACATAAAATAAAATTTGTGTTATAATTTTATCGGTGATGTAAAAATGATTAAGGCAGTAGTATTTGATTTAGATGGTACGATATTAAATACACTTGAGGATTTAAAGAATTCTGTTAATTATGCAATTACAAAATATGGATACAAGGAAATTACATTAGCTCAAGCTAAATCATATATTGGTAATGGTATTCGTAATTTAATTGAAAGAAGCATTTATCCTAATACATTATATTTAGAGGAAGCCTTCCTAGAATTCCAACAGCATTATTATAGAAATTGTAATAATTATACAAAGCCATATGATGGTATTTATGATGTTATAGATTATTTAAAGGGAAATAATATTAAGCTAGGTGTTGTATCAAATAAGAAATATGATATGCTTAATTTGCTTGTTAAAGCACATTTCAATGATAGTTTCATACATATAATAGGGGATGGTGAAGGGATTAAAAGAAAGCCAGAGCCAGATGGGTTACTTGAAATTGCAAGAAGATTAAATATAAATGCTAATGAAATGTGCTATATTGGTGATAGCGATGTAGATGTAAAAACATGCCATAAATGTGAATGTATGGGTATTTTTGTTGATTATGGCTTTAGAGATAAGGATGTACTATTATCTGCAGGGGCAGAGATAATAGCTTCGAGCCCTAAGGAGCTATTAGAAGAATTAAAGAAGGTGTTATAGTGGATTCAGAATTAATTATTTTGATTTTTGGTATAATTGGTACAATTGCATTTTCTATTTCAGGTGCTTTAATTGCGATAGAAAATAAGCTAGACCTATTAGGTGTTATTATATTAGGTGTTGTTACTGCGTGTGGCGGTGGACTATTTAGAGATGTTATACTAAATAGAGAAATAGTAATGTTTAGCCAAGCATTATTCCCATTTATAGCCTTTATAGTAGCTGTATTAGTATTTGTTATAATGTGCTTAATTAAGAATTTAAATTGGGAAAATTCTGTAATTTATAAGACTATATATAATATAATTGATAGCTTAGGGCTAGGAGCCTTTGTTATAACAGGCGTGCTAGTTTCAATCAAAAGTGATGTTACAAGCCTGTTTCCAATAGTGTTCTTTGCAGTATTAACTGCGTGTGGCGGTGGTATTTTAAGAGATATATTTGTTGCTAAAATTCCAGCGATATTTAGAAAGCATATTTACGCTGTTGCTGCTATAATAGGTGCGTTATTTTATTATGGATTATCATGTATAAATGTGCCTGTATTGATTAATACTATATTGACTGTATTACTAGTTGTAGTTATAAGATTCTTAGCGTTTAAATTTGAATGGAGCTTACCAAAGGTTAAGCTAAATGATAGGTAGTCGGGCTACCTATTTTCTTTTCTTATACATTTACAACTAGTGAAAAATTTGTTATAATTAATAAGGTGATAGATTTATGCAAGATATAAAACTAGATAATCTTGAGCTATTTTATGATGTATTAGATGAATCAAATAATTTTTTATATGAGATCTTTCATAAGCCATATTTTGAATTAATTGAAATGACAGTACAAAATATTTTAGCTGGAGAAATAGTTACAGATTTAGAAGATAAGGAAAATTATGAAGTACTTCAAAAAATATATGATAAGCTAATAGATGTTGATTTCTCTGTTGAGGATGTTAGAAAGGCAATGCAATCTATTATTTTAAGAGGCTTCAAGGAAATGAGAATACCAAATGGATTTACAACTCCAGATACATTAGGTATATTCATGGCTTACCTAATTACTAAGGTATGTAAAAACAAAGAAATTTCAATTTTAGATCCATTATGTGGAACAGGAAATCTATTACTAACTATATCGAATCATTTAGATAAGGAATGCTCATTATTCGCATGTGATAATGATTTATGGATGACAAAAATAACAGCCTTAACAGCTGATTTATTAAATAGTCCAGTTGAATTGTTTTATCAGGATACAATGTCGTTAGCCTTAAGCGATTTAGATGCGATTGTGTTTGATATGCCTCATAGTGAATTAGATAATAATAGCTATTTTCCATATGATGCAATACTTCATTATTCTAATATGCTTAAAAAAGATGGTATTATGATAGGTATAGTAGAAAATGATTTCTTTGATTATGATAATGATCAAAAATTCAAGGGTAATTTATTAAAGGAAATGTCTATCATTGGACTAGTTGAATTACCTGATGAAATGTTTAAGGCTACAAAACCTAAAATTATCCTTGTCCTACAAAAGAGAAAGCTAGAGGACGAGAAATGTTTTATGGTCAAACTTCCAAGCTTTACTAATGTTAAGGATTTCAATGAATCCTTATTACAAATTGAAGCATGGTTTGAAAAAAATAAATATAATAAGAAGTGAGGAAAAATTAAAATGGCAAAGATTATGGCAGTAAATGCTGGTAGCTCTTCAATTAAGTTCCAATTATTAGAGATGCCAGAGGAAACAGTAATTACTTCAGGAGTAATGGAAAGAATTGGCTTAGCTGAAGGTATTTTCACTATTAAGTATGATGGCAAGAAGGAAGAAACTAATCCAGTATTACCTACACATGCTGAGGGTGTTCAATTATTATTAGATACATTAATTAACAAGGGTATTGTTAAATCATTAGACGAAATTACAGGTGTTGGTCACCGTGTTGTACAAGGTGGAGAATTTTTCAAGGATTCATCTTTAATTGATGAAAGTGTAATCCAAAAGATTCAAGATTTAGCTGATTTAGCACCTTTACATAACCCAGCTCATATTATCGGTATTAAGGCATTCCAAAAGGCATTACCTAATGTACCACAAGTAGCTGTATTTGATACAGTATTCCATCAAACAATGCCAGAGGAGGCATATATGTATGCTACTCCATATGAATGGTATACTAAGTATGGTATCCGTAAGTATGGTGCTCATGGTACATCTCATCAATATGTTTCTCAACGTGCAGCTGAATTAATCGGCAAGCCTCTTGCTGAAACTAAGACTATCGTATGTCACTTAGGTAATGGTGCATCTATTTGTGCTGTTGATGGTGGTAAGAGTGTTGATACTTCAATGGGTTTAACACCACTTGAAGGTATTCCAATGGGTACTCGTTCTGGTATTCTAGATCCAACTGTAGTTTCTTATATTTGTGAAAAGGAAAACAAGACTGCAGCTGAGGTTATCAATATTTTAAACAAGAAGTCAGGATACTTAGGTATGTCAGGACGTTCAAATGACGCTCGTGACGTTACTCAAGGTATGAATGATGGCGATCATAGATGTAAGCTTACATTTGATGTACAAGCTAAGAGAATCGTTGATTATGTAGCTTCATATTATGTATACATGGGTGGATGTGATGTAATCGCATTTACTGCAGGTATGGGTGAAAACTTAAAGCATTTACGTTTAAATGTTGCTAAGAGATTAGGTGCATTAGGTGTTGAAATTGATGAGCAATTAAATGATACTTTCTCTGATGAAAGAATTATTTCTACTCCTAACTCAAAGATTAAGCTTTACATTATTCCAACAAATGAAGAAGTAATGATTGCTAGAGATACTGTAAGAGTTGCTAAAATTTAATTTATGATAAGACGACCTTGTGTCGTCTTTATTTTTTTCTTTTGTTATCAGTTTTAATATGGTAAAATTAAATATACGGGTGGTGATTCTTATGAATTATGAAGAAATGCTTGAATATGTAAAAAAAATATTAGAGGTATCTAATAAAATTAAACCCAATAACCCTTATCATCAATTTAGGGATAGATTTATGCATACATTTAGAGTTTTTAAATGGGTAGATAAAATAATCGATGATTTTCCTAATTGCGATAAAGAGGTTGCTTATACATCAGCTATTTTTCATGACGTAGGATATTCTGTATGTAAGGAGCATCACGAGGTTCATAGTGCTGCAATCTTTAGACGTTATTCTGAAAATAATGGATTTGATGAGGATTTTATCAATAAAACAGCATATGTTATAGAAAATCATTCAAATAAGGATTTGCTTGAGGATGAGAGTATTCCTGCAGAGCTTAAGCTTCTTTTAGAGGCAGACCTATTAGATGAAGAGGGTGCACTTGCGATTACATGGGATTTACTTGCTAAGGGTGCTAAGGGAATAGATACATATTATGAAGCCATTGACGCTTTAAAGATACATTCTGGACATATTTTAAATCAAAATTTTAATTTTTCACCTATTGCCAAAAGATATTGGGAGGAGAAAAAGGAATTTGTAAGAATGTTTATGAATATGCTAAGAGAGGATTTATTTATTACGGAGGACTAATATGACTTATTTTGATGTTATTAATGACAGATTTTCTTGTAGAAATTTTTTAAGTAAAAAAATATCAACTACTGAGCTTAATCAAATATTAAATGCTGGATTATTAGCTCCAACTGCGTGTAATTTCCAACCACAAAAAATATATGTTGTTGAAAATGAAAGCTTGTTAAATAAATTAAATGATGCTACAAGATTTACATTTGATGCTAAAACTATTTTAGTTGTTTGCTATGATGTAAATGAATCTTGGCATAGACGTAGTGATAATAAGGATCATGGTGAAATTGATGCCACAATCTGTGCTACACAAATGATGCTTGCAGCGACAGCCCTAGGCTTAGGAAGCTGCTATGTGTGTAGCTTTAAAAAGGATATTTTAAGAGGTATTTTAGGAATACCTTCAAATTATGAAATATCATGCTTACTTCCTATTGGATATCCTAAGGAGGTTAAGCCACGCAACACGCGCAAGGAATTAGAGGATATAGTTATTTATAAATAGAGGTTATTTTGATGAGAATTAATATTATTGGGGCAGGCCTTGCCGGATGTGAGGCATGCTGGTATTTATCTAAAAAGGGTTATGATATTAACCTATATGAGATGCGTCCTGTTAAAATGACGCCTGCTCATAAAACAGAAAAATTTGCAGAGCTTGTTTGCTCAAACAGCTTAAGAAGTGATTCCCTTGAAAATGCATGTGGCATTTTAAAGAAGGAAATGGAAATGCTTGATTCATTAATTATTAAGGCTGCTAGAACTCATAGTGTAGAGGCTGGTGGAGCCTTAGCTGTTGATAGAGAGGGATATTCTGAATATGTTACAAGGGTAATTAAGGAATTGCCTAATGTTAATATAATCTATGGTGAGGTTGATAAGATTGATACATCACTTCCTACTATTATAGCAACAGGTCCGCTAACAAGTGGTCCACTATGTGAGGAAATTAAATATTTATTTGGATGCGATGATTTTTATTTCTTTGATGCACAGGCACCAATCATTTATGCTGATTCAATAGATTATAATAAGGTATATTTAAAGAGTAGATACGATAAGGGTGTTGCATCATATTATAACTGTCCTATGACTAAGGAGGAATTTGATAGATTCTATGAAGCCTTAATTACAGCTGAGGGTGTAGAGGTAAAGGATTTTGAAATAAAGGTTTTTGAGGGCTGTATGCCAATTGAAATTATGGCTAAAAGAGGTCCGCAAACCTTAACATTTGGTCCACTTAAGCCAGTAGGGCTAAAAACACCACAGGGAGAAAAGCCTTATGCGGTAGTTCAATTAAGACAGGATGATGCCGCAAAGGAAATGTATAATCTTGTAGGATTCCAAACACATTTAAAGTTCCCTGAACAAAAAAGAGTATTCCAAATGATTCCTGGTCTTGAAAATTGTAGATTTGCAAAATACGGAAGAATGCATAAGAATACATATATTAATGCACCTAAGATTTTGAATCCAACATTTCAAACAAAGAAATACCCTAATGTATTTTTTGCTGGTCAAATTAGTGGTGTTGAAGGGTATGTTGAATCTGCAGCATCAGGTATTTATGCGGCTATAAATATGGATAGATATTTAAGAGGATTAGAATTGATAGTTTTACCTTCAACAACTGTAATGGGCTCAATGGCTAATTATATTTGCTCAGCTAATCCTGAGGGCTTCCAGCCAATGAATGCTAATTTTGGTATTATGGAGGAGTTAGGATTTGCTCATAAGAAAAAGGAAAGAAAATCTTTATATGCCGAAAGAGCATTAAAGGAAATGGAGAAAAAGGTAGTTGATATAAATGGATGATTTATCAGCCGTAGAGGAATTTTTATCATATTTAGAGAATATAAAGGGTTATTCTATAAATACGATAGAATCGTATAAAAATGATATAAATGAATTCCAGGATTTTTTAAAAAGTGAAAAAATGGCTGCTGGTTTATTAAAGATAAGAAATAAAAGAATATCTCAAAACTATGTTTCTTATTTATCTAAAAAGAGAATAGCATCTACATCAATTAATCGAAAGATATCAGCCTTAACTAGCTTTTATAATTTTCTTGTAAGAGAGGAAATAATAAAGGAAAATTTCTTTTTAGATGTAGAAACACCTAAAATACCTAAGAGATTACCTAAAATGATTAAGGAGCAAGAGGTAAGAATGCTATTTGAGGTATGTGATTTAGAAAATAAGCTAGGATATAGAAATTATTGTATATTAGGCTGCTTATACGGATGTGGGCTTCGTGTAAGTGAGCTTTGTAATATGCAAATTAAGGATATTGATTTTAATGAACGAGTAATTAAAATTAGAGGTAAGGGAAGTAAGGATAGGGTTGTTATAATGTATGAGGAGCTTGCAGAATGCTTGAAGCATTATATTTCAACCTTTAGAATTGAGCTTTTATATAATTCTAAGGATGTAGAAAATAGAACAGTATTCTTAAATAAAAATGGAACAAATTTATCTAGAGTAGGTGTAAGAAAAATATTAGAGGGCTTAGTTAATGCCTGTGAGGAAACATTCCATATTTCACCACATATGCTTAGACATAGCTTCGCTACAGCGTTATTAAATAATGGTGCTGATATGCGTAGTGTTCAGGAGCTATTAGGCCATGAAAGCCTATCTACTACTCAAATATATACGCATGTTACCTATGAGACAATGAAGTCATCATATCAAATAGCTCATCCTAGAGCCGGTAAGGTAACACCACCTAAGAAAAAGCCATAAATTATATCTTGTATAATGTGCTATATTTTGGTATAATCACTTTGTTATATAGAAATGGAGTTTTTAAGATGAAAAAAGTTATTACATTATTATTAATATTAAGCGTATTCCTTACATCATGCTTCAATGGTGATTCACAAGATCTTAAGACATTACGTAAGGATAATATAGAGGATGCAACAATTATCAATCAATTAAATATTGATTTTGATGATAAGACAGGTGTTAGCTTATACAAGGAAGAAAGAACTGGTAAGAGCTATATCGATGTATATGTTGCACAAGATGCAGCTGATAGCATTTTTGTTTACAATACTAATGTTAATTCAGCTATTACAGATAGAACTAAGAAGTTCGAAATCAATACATTAACATTCTCTAATTCAATTTATGATGATGAAAAGACATTAATTGTAAATGAATATAATGCAGCATATGGCTTGTCTCAATTAGAATTAGGAATTGAATTATTCTCAAGCTTTGCTTGGACAACAAGCTTGCCAGCGTCTCATTTAACTAAGGCTGATGCTGATTTAGAAGATGATATTTATGTTTCAATCGCATATTTACCTACATATGTAGTTAGAACATATGAATCTAATGTAATTTTAAAGGCTTATGTATTCGTTCCTGTTTATGCTGTATTTACTTGCGGAAATGTTGAAATCGTAGGTGCTACAGATGGCTATACAACAAAGGAATATAGCTTATCTGATATTAATACTGTTGAATTATTATTTGATTCAACAAATACATATTTAGCTAAAACAGCTAATAATGAATAATTAAGATATGAAGAATTGATTAATTTCAATTCTTTTTTTCTTTTTTTTACATAAAATTATATGAGAAATGTCGTTTTTTAATACTTTTATATTTTTTTTAACGTTTAATTTTGGTATAATAAGTTAAGTTATGGAGGATTTCTATATGTGGAGAAAAGGAAGACATAAGGCACTGCTTTCATTAAAGCCTTTTTTTGGCATAGTTTTGAAAGCTAAATATAAAATTAAATTCGGCAAAAAATTAAATGAAAAGAATGGTGCCATTGTTCTATGTAATCATGTTTCTACAGTGGATCCGATTCTTGTAAGCTATTTATTTAAAAATCCTGTTTATCATATGGCATCTAAGGATATATTTCAGCATAGAGTTTTAGGTAAGGCATTAGAGGTATTAGTTGCCCCTATTCCAAAGGAAAAAAGTAAAAGTAGTGATATAGCTGCAATTAAAAGCTGTCTAAGGGTTGCTAAGGAAAGTGGTGTTATTAATATATTCCCTGAAGGAAATAGAACATTTACTGGTAAGCTAGCTTATGTTGATCCTTCAATTGTTAAGCTAATTAAGAGTTTAAAAAAGCCTTTATTAATTTTAAACATTGAGGGTGGATATCATACAGACCCTAGATGGGCTAGTGCTAGCCGTAAGGGTAAGATGTATTTAGGATTAAAGAAAAGATATGAATATGATGAAATAAAGGATATGGATAATGATGAGCTATATTCTAAAATAATCTCAGATTTAACTGTAGATGATACAGCATTAGATATTAATTACAAGGGTAAGAATTTCGCTGAAAATTTAGAGAAAATATTATATATTTGTCCTGTATGTGGTCATATGCATACTATTTATTCTAAAGGTGATAATGTTTACTGTAGTAACTGTGGCTTAGCTGTTAATCATCAGCCTAATTATTTATTTAAATCAGATAATGAGCAATTTAAATTTAATAGAGTATCAGATTGGTATGAATATCAAATAGAGGAAATTAAGAAAAAGGAATATATAGATAATGAATTAATATATAGTGATCCAATTAGTGTTTATACACCAAGAATGTATGATAAGAAGCTAAAGCTTGGTGAGG
>JAZQVB010000118.1:0-6131 GCA_045631605.1 Anaeroplasma sp. | reverse complement strand
TGATCATATACAAAATAGCTAAACTTTATCTAGCAATAAGAACAGGTATATCTATATAGGTATATCTGTTTTTTTATAACTTAAGTGTTATTCTTTAAAAAGATGTAAAATTATGTTATAATTTCTAAAATATATAAAATTACCACTTTATTGGGTATCACCAATGAGGTGGTTTTTTATATGTAAGCTAGGTATCCTAGTTACTAAATGTTGACGTGTGAAGCAAAGTGAAGCACGATTTATCCAGTTTCCAATTTTTATTACTTTTTAAACTTTTTTCAATTTGGACCCCGACACTTTGATAGTTTAATGTCCGTAACTATTGAAGGAGGAATTTTATGAGTAAAGAAAAAGTTGTTGAAATTAAAATAAACGATGTTATTTATATTGTGTCTGAAGTAAATAGAAATTATGATCACTTAAAACAAATACTTAAAGATATATATACTCATAGAAATATTAAAATATGAGCAAAAAATATAAATGGTATTTTAATAGTGTAGGATTATGGCCTTCAAAAATGTAGGTAAATAATCTTACACTATTTTTATTTGTTATAATACTTCTAGAAGTATTCGGAGGTGTTATAACAATGAGAAAAGATATATTAGAAAGGATGAGGATATTGAAGCAAGATGATATTAAACCTAATTATGCTGAGCTTGCAAAACAGTTGGGATGTGATTATAGAACAGTTAAAAGATATTATGAAAATGATATTAACTCATTAACTGCAAGAAAGCCTAAACCATCTATATTAGATCCATATAAAGAAATAGTTGAGGATAAGCTACAAATACCATGTAAGGCATCTGACATCTATCACTTTATAAAGAAGAAAGGATATAAGGGCTGTTATAGTGTAGTTAAGCGCTACTGTAATAAATACAAGGTTGACCAATCACATAAAGCCACAATTAGGTTTGAAACTAATCCTGGTCTACAAGCTCAGGTAGACTGGAAGGAATCTAAAATAATTAAAAATAAAAAAGGTGAATTATTTATCGTAAATATATTTCTAGTTATACTTGGATATTCTAGAATGAAATATATTGAATTAACATTAGACAGAGCTCAGCCAACAGTATTTCAGGCTTTAGCTAACGCATTTAAATACTTTGGTGGCGTTCCAAAGGAAATATTATTTGATAATATGAAAACCGTTGTAGATCACGCTAAGAGTGAATATAACAAGCCTGTCATTAATTCTACCTTTTATGAATTTTCTAAAGACATGGGGTTCCAAACAATTTTATGTAGAGCCTTTAGACCGCAAACTAAAGGCAAGGTGGAAAATCTAGCTAAAATAATGGATAGACTAGATGCCTACAATAATGAGTTTGAAACCATAGATGATTTAGATGAGATAATAAGAGAATTAAATATAGATTTAAATAATGAAATATCTCAAGCAACAGGCGAAAAGCCAATTGAACGCTTTAAAAAAGAAAAAGAATATTTGAATCCATTACCAAGAATTGATATCTTAGAAGGCTATATAACAAAGCCAGTAACCCGCAAAGTCACTAAAGAATCAATGATTGTTTATAATAAATCCAAATATTCTGTCAGCACAAAGTATATAGGCAAAATTGTAACTCTAGAAACCAAAGCCAATACTTTGTATATCTATTATAACAAAGAATTAATAAAAACTCACATTATAACTGATAAATATTTGAATTATCATAAAGATGACATGGTACAAATATTAAAATCAGATGTATTTAAGAGTAAAGATGATAAATACATCGAGGATTTCATAGAAAATAATTTGAAAATTTATGATTCATTAGGAGGAAAATCATGAGTTCATATATACAGCTAGTAAATAATCTAGAGCAATTAAAGCTCACTAAGATTAAGGAATATATTCCTAATTATTTAGATGATAATATTAGGAATAACTTATCTATAGTAGATATCTTAAAGGAATTAACAGATAAAGAAATTGAGTTTAGAGAGGAACGTGCAGCTCAAATCAATTTAACTATTAGTAATTTCCCGTATCATAAAACAATTAATGATTTTGATTTTAATTATCAACCTAATATTAGTAAGGCTCAAATATTAGATTTATGTAGTTTACGCTTCATAGAAAACAATGATAATATTTTATTCATCGGTTCTTCTGGTGTTGGTAAAACACATTTAGCAACATCAATTGGCATGGAAGCTTCTAGCAAGCGTATAAGTACATACTTTATTCATTTTAATGATTTAATGAGTAAAATCAAGAAAGCTTATCAAGAAAATAGACAGGAAGCTGTAGTTAAGCATTATTCTAAATACAAGCTTTTAATAATTGATGAAATAGGATATTTACCTATTGAGAAAGAATACTCAAATATATTCTTTCAATTAATAGCAGCAAGATATGAAAAGAAATCAACAATCATTACTACTAATCAACCATTATCTAGATGGGGTGAGGTTTTTGGAGACCCTACAATAGCAACAGCTATTATTGATAGATTAGTTCATCATTCTACAGTAATTAAAATAACAGGTAGATCATATAGAATTAAAGATTTAGTTATAGATGATCAATCTGATACAAATGACAGAGACTAAAACCTACATTTTTAAAGGCCATTTTTCTACATTTTGATGTTGACATTTACACAAAAAAATTAATAATATGATAAAATATAGATGTCTAATTCTGTGTTTTATTTTACAGGAGGTAAAATGAAACAAAAAGAATTACATAAGACAGCAATTTATTGTCGTTTATCATTAGATGATGGAAGTGTGGGTGATTCATCAAGTATTCAAACACAAAAGATGTTACTAGAAAAATATAGTAAAGATAATGGATATGAAATATATGATTATTATATTGATGATGGCTACTCAGGACTTAATTATAATCGACCTAATTTCCAAAGAATGTTACAAGATATTGAAAATGGAAAGATAGATTTAGTTATTACTAAAGATTTATCTAGGCTTGGTAGAGATTATATTATGACAGGTTATTATACTGAGATATATTTTAATGAAAAAGGTGTTAGATATATAGCGGTAAATGATAATATAGACACTATTAATGATAATAATGATATAGCTCCATTTAAAAACATTTTAAATGATATGTATGCCAAAGATATTTCAAGGAAAGTTAAATCTGCAAAAAGACAAAGAGCATTAAATGGATTATTTATATCTGCTCAAACACCTTTTGGCTATATTAAAAATCCTAATAATAAAAATCATTTAATTGTAGATGAAGAAGCTAAAGAGATAGTTGTTAAAATCTATAAGTTAAAGTTTTTTTCTTGATACCCCGACACTTTGGCATCTTAATGTCCGTTACTATTAAAGGGATATTTTCAAAAAGATTAAAAAGTTTTATAAAACACCCTCTCAAAATGGAGTTGAAAGCTCCAGTACTATTGAAGGAATATGTTTGTCTTAATTCATATAATGCACTATTATAAATGTTTTTAGAAATTTTGCATAATAATTTTGATAATTTCTTTTCCTTATCCGAAGCCTTATAATGATACTTCATAGTTAAAAAGTGTCTTGCCACAATTTCACCTCCAATCTGTAAATATATTTACAATTACATATTAAAGGTTAATTAGATATTATTGATGTCTAATGTGAAAAAAGTTTAAATATTTTTGATTATTTTGTCAGATAGAATTTCCTAGCAAATAAAAAATAACACCTTGGCAATTAAACCAAGGTGTTTTTCTTATTCGTTTAAGTATTTAATTATTGGGCTTTTAAAATCAAATGGTGTTAATTGATATACATAGTAGTTAAGCCAATTGTAATAAAGAATATTAGCTGTAGAACGCCATAATACATCTACATCTGATTTATCCTCATTGAAGTAGTTAATAGGCTCTTCAATAGGTAATCCTTTGTTTAAATCTCTTTCGTATTCAGCTTTAAGTGTATATTTATCATATTCTAGATGACCTAAAACAAATACAAATTTATTATCTAATGATTTAATAACAGTAGAACCACATTCATTTGAGGTACATAGTCTTACGATTTCTTGATTTTTAATTAAATCATCCTCTAAATTATATGTATGTCTAGATTGAGGCACATAGAATATATCATCTATACCATTTAATAATACCTCATGAATAACTGCCTTATGGTGCTTAAATACTCCAAATAACTTTTTATCTAATGGATATTTATTAATACCATAGTAGTAGTGTAATGCAGCTTGTGCACCCCAACAAATGAACATTGTTGAGGTAACATTAGTTTTAGCAAATTCGAAGATTTGAGTTAATTCATTCCAATAATCAACCTCTTCAAATTCCATTTGTTCAACTGGAGCTCCAGTAATAATCATTCCATCAAACTTATTATCCTTTATATTATCAAATGTTGTATAAAACTTATCTAAATGAGATTTACTTGTATTTTTAGTCTCATGAGAAGAAGGAGTAATAAGTGTTAAATTTACTTGAAGTGATGAATTTGCAAGTAAACGGCATAATTGAGTTTCTGTCTCGATTTTAGTTGGCATTAAATTTAAAATTAAAATATTAATTGGTCTAATATCTTGCGTATTAGCACGATTTGTAGACATTACAAATATGTTTTCATTTTTTAGTGTTTCATACGCAGGAATATCCTTAGGAATAATAATAGGCATTATATTCTCTCCAATGCTTGCTTAATGTCATCAATTAAATCATTAACATTTTCAATACCAACTGATAATCTAATTAAATCTGGAGATACACCAGCTTCTCTTAATTGCTCATCCGTTAATTGTCTATGTGTATGACTTGCAGGATGTAGAAGACATGATTTACCATCAGCAACGTGAGTAGCAATATAAATTAGCTTTAAGCTATCCATAAATAGGTTTGCTTGCTCACGAGTACCCTTTAATCCAAATGATAATACGCCACAAGTACCATTCTTACAATATTTTTGACCTAATTCATAATATTCATCATCCTCAAGGCCTGCATAGTGTACCCATGCAACCTTTTCATGATTCTTTAAGAATCTAGCTATTGCAAGTGCGTTAGAGCAATGACGCTCCATTCTTAAATGTAATGTTTCTAATCCAATATTTAAATAGAATGCATTTTGAGGTGCTTGAATTGAGCCTAAATCTCTCATTAATTGAGATGTTGCTTTTGTAATATATGCACCACGACCAAATCTTTCTGCATAAATAATACCATGATATGAATCATCTGGTGTTGTAAGCCCAGGGAATTTTTCTGGATTCTTTAGCCAATCGAAATTACCACTGTCAACAATGCATCCACCAACAGTAATTCCATGACCATCCATATATTTAGTTGTTGAGTGTGTTACAATATCAGCACCAAATTCAAATGGTCTACAATTGATTGGTGTAGCAAAAGTATTATCAATAATTAATGGCACACCATTTTTATGAGCAACTCTTGCAAATTTTTCAAAATCAAAAATTGAAACAGTAGGATTTGTTATTGTTTCACCGAATACACATTTTGTATTAGGTCTGAATTCCTTTTGTAAATCCTCTTCAGATATATTTAAATCAACAAAAGTACATTCAATACCCATTTTCTTAAGTGTTACACCAAATAAATTATATGTACCACCATAAATTGCAGAAGAAGCAATAAAGTGATCCCCTGCCTCACAAATATTAAATATAGCAAAGAAATTAGCTGCTTGACCTGATGATGTAAGCATTGCAGCATATCCACCCTCAAGTGCACAAATCTTTGCAGCAACAGAATCATTTGTTGGATTTTGTAATCTTGTATAGAAATATCCAGTTTCCTCTAAATCAAATAATTTACCCATGTAGTCACTAGTATCATATTTGAAAGTTGTACTCTGTACAATACGTACCTGTCTTGCTTCGCCCTGTTTTGGCTCCCATCCGGAATGGATACCTTTAGTAGAAATTCCTCTTGCCATAAAATGACCTCCTTGTATGTAAATAATTATATTTTTGCATCATTAGCTTATAGTATACATGATTTTTGTAGTTTTCGCACTAAAAATCTGCATATTTCATGTAAAATTATACACAAATTAAAAGAACTATATCCACCTGCAGTACTTATATGGTATATTATTCCTATACATTCTCATAGAGAGGAACAACTCATGATTTACAGAAATTTTAAAGATAA
>JAZQVB010000117.1:0-2540 GCA_045631605.1 Anaeroplasma sp. | reverse complement strand
CACAAAAATAAAGTTTTTTTGTTTTATATGCAAGTTAAGTTTATTACCAGAAGTAATATTGAATAAAATTGAATTTTGTACCGAATAAAATTGAATTATTTTACTCGTTATGATATAATACATATGTAATTTTTTTTAAATTAAAGGAAGGTATAATATGGAAAAGATTTACGAGGGAAAAACAAAAAATGTTTATAAGTTAGAAAATGGTAATGTATTACTTAAATTTAAGGATGACTGTACCGGAAAAGATGGAGTGTTCGATCCAGGAGAGAATACAGTAGGTTTAACAATTGAAGGTATCGGTAAGGCAAACCTTGAAACATCTATTTATTATTTTGAATTATGCAAGAAGGCTGGAATTAAGACTCACTATGTATCTGCAAATGTAGAGGATGCAACTATGGAAGTATTACCAGCTACAGTTTTTGGCCATGGTCTTGAGGTAATTTGCAGATTAGTTGCTAC
The DNA here is from genome assembly GCA_045631605.1 of Anaeroplasma sp. Classification (GTDB taxonomy): domain Bacteria; phylum Bacillota_I; class Bacilli_A; order Acholeplasmatales; family Anaeroplasmataceae; genus Anaeroplasma. The sequence goes on along the minus strand of JAZQVB010000117.1, from coordinate 2,072 downwards.
AGGTAGCTTTATTCGCAGATATGGTGAATATATAAAAAATGGTACTCCAATTGAAGGAGGCTATGTTGAATGCACATTCAAAAATGACGCTTTAGGAGATCCACTTGTAACTTCTGAAGGCTTAGCAGCATTAGGCGTAATGTCTCAAGAAATGTTTGCGAGTATGAAGGAACAAACATTAAAAATCACTAAAATCGTTGCTGATGACTTAAAGACAATCGGCTTAGATTTATGGGATATCAAATTTGAATTTGGTTATAACAATGGTGAAGTAATTTTAATTGATGAAATCGCATCTGGTAATATGAGAGTATTCAAGGATGGCGTTAATGTTCCACCAGTTGAATTAACTAAGCTTATTTTAAATAGATAATTAGAGAGCTTCGGCTCTCTTTTTTTTGAAAAAAATAATGCATGAGTATCTCTCATGCATTAATTAATTTATAGCTTTTCTATTTCTTCTTTAGGTAATCCTGTAACACTAATTATTCACAAATTTTCTTTAATAATTCTCTTATATTTAGCTTTTGTGGACATATTTCCTCACATGCACCACACTCGATACAATCAGCTGCATTTAATTTATTAATCTCTGTATCGTTTATAATATTTTCATTGTGAGATGCAAATACCTTAGGAATGTCAATATTCATAGGACATCCTGGAACACAATAGTTACAGCTAGTACATTTAATAATTTCACTTTTTCTAAGTATAGCTACAACCTTGTCTAGCACCTTCATCTCTTCTGCATCTATAGGCTTAAAATCAACCATAGTTTTAATATTATCCTGCATTTGCTCCATATTGCTCATACCAGATAATACCATAAATATATTATCAAATGATGATGCATATCTAATTGCATAGCTTGCAACACTACCATTATTTAAATCTGTTAATAGCTTTTTAGCAACGATAGGCATATTAACAAGTCTACCACCTCTTACTGGCTCCATAACAATAACTGGCTTGTTATATTTTTCACATACCTCATAGCATAATCTTGCTTGAACCTTTTCATCCTCATAATCTAAGTAATTAAATTGTAGCTGTACAAATTCAATTTCTGGATTTTCCTTAATGATTTTTTCCAAGAAGGCTGCATTATCATGAAATGATATACCTACATGCTTAACAAGGCCTTGTTTTTTCTTTTCAAAGGCAAATTCATAGCATTCACATTCCTTAAATTTATCATAATTATAGCTACCTTGAGCATGTAGAAGATAAAAATCGATATAATCAACACCTAAGCAGTTAAGCTTAGTCTTGAATAATTCCTCTAAATCATCAGCACTATTAAAGTTAGGTCCAGATAGCTTATCTGCAATTAAATATGCTTCTCTAGGATATCTTTTAACAAGAGCCTCCTTCAATGCAAGCTCACTTTTACCATCAATATAAACATGAGCAGTATCAAAATAATTGAATCCAGCATTTATGAATTCATCAACCATTTTTTCAAATTCTACTAAATCCACCTCTGTACCATTCATCGGTAGACGCATACAACCAAATCCTAATTTACCTTTTATTTGTTCAAATTTCATAATATCCTCCTATAAATCCATTTCCATTAATCTTCTATATGTTTTTAAACCATTCTTTTCGTAAAAGCTTATCGCGGCATCATTTGCGTCCCAAACCTCTACCTCAATTTTATATACACCAATTTCTCTTGAATACTCTTTAATAAATTGAAAGAGCTGATTTCCTATACCTGTTCTTCTATATTCCTCCTTTATTCCAAATTCTTCAATTTTGGCATATAGTCTTTCCTTGTTATATCCATCATCCTTAATAAGTTCAAAACTAACCATAGAGTATCCATATATATCATCACCATCAGCAGCAACACAAACAAACGAGTCAGCACGATCATAAAATTCATATAGATAATCCTCTACCTCATTATTAAATAAAATGTTTATTTTACTTGATACATTTATTCTATGTATATTATATATTTCTTTTCTAATAATGTTAATATCATATAATTCCTGTCTACTAGCAAATCTTACATAAGCACTCAAATCACTCACTCCTCACATTTTAAATATGCGTTTAAT
>JAZQVB010000116.1:0-35718 GCA_045631605.1 Anaeroplasma sp. | reverse complement strand
ACATTTTAGTAGGCTTAATATTAATTATTTCACTACATTTATCATTTTGGAAATTATCCTTTTTTCTAATGATATTTAAAATTTCTTCTAATAATAAATCCTCATCCTTTGCTTTGTTAGCTAAGGCATGTAATAGTTCATCCTTTAAGCCTTGCTCATCAGCATAGAACGTTTCATAATAATTTACAATAAGTGTATTTAAAAATAAGTTTTTATTTAAATCATGCTCATTTTTGTAAAAGTCAAATGCTTCACAATCCTTAAGTAATGTCTCATATGTATTTTTAGGTATTGAAACCTTTATTTTATCAAGCATATTTATCACCTTCTAATATAATTGTACATAAAAAGGGGTCATAAATCAATAGAAAATATGGATATTTTAACTAGTTAAAATTAGGGGGCAAAAAATATTTTTAATTTGATAATTTATATTAATATTTACTTTATGTATAATTTAATTGTAAGGAAAAGTGGTGATGAATATGAAATATAATTTAATATTTCAAAATACAAGTAGGATATATATTTTCTAAATAAAATGAATTATAATATAAAGAGAGGTAATAACTATGAAAAAGGTAAAAGGAAAATATGGTAAGGCAATTATTCATGCCGATATATTTACAGATTCAACTGTAGAGCAAATTAAATTATTATTAGATCAAGAATTTACAAAGGGCTTAAAGATTCGTATTATGCCAGACTGTCATACAGGTACAGGATGTGTGATAGGTACAACTATGCAAATTAAGGATAAGGTAGTTCCTAATCTTGTGGGTGTAGATATTGGCTGCGGTATGCTATGTATTAAATTAGGTAATATAGATTTAGATTTAGAAAAGCTAGATAATTTTATTCACGAAAATATACCAGCTGGTCAAAATTTTAATGAAGAAATTCCTGATAATGACATTAATTATGAAGATCTTAAGTGCTATTCTAAGCTACATAAGCTTAATATGATAAAGAAGTCTATTGGTACATTAGGTGGAGGTAATCACTTTATTGAAGTTGATGCCGCATCAAATGGAGATAAGTATTTAATTATTCATACAGGCTCACGTAACCTAGGTACACAGGTTGCAGAATATTATCAAGCAGCTGCGATTAAATATCATAAGGATAAGATTTTTAATAAGGAATTAGAAACAAAGCGTGTAATTACTGAATATAAGGAGCAAGGTAAGGCTCATGAAATTCAAAATGAAATCGATCGTATCAAGAAGATGGAAATTCCTTTAGATTTCCCTGAGGAGCTTGCATATCTTGAGGGTGAGCTATTTGAAAACTATATGTTTGATATGAATATTGCTCAAAATTACGCTAAGGCTAATCGTTTTGAAATTGCTAATCGTATTTTAAATCATTTAAATTTAAAGCTTGATGATTTATTCTATTTTGAAACAATTCATAATTATATTAATATGAAGGATAAGATACTACGTAAGGGTGCAATCTCAGCCTATAAGGATGAGGTAGTATTAATTCCTATTAATATGAAGGATGGTTGTATTATTGCTAAGGGTAAGTCTAATAAGAAATATAATTATTCAGCACCACATGGAGCCGGACGTTTAGTTTCACGTAAGAAGGCATTCCATACATTATCATTAGATGAATATAAGGATGTAATGAAGGGTATATATTCTACTACAGTAAATGAAAATACATTAGATGAAGCACCAATGGCATATAAGCCAATTGAATCTATTATCAAGAATATTAAAGGCACTGTTGAAATTGTTGAAATAATTAAGCCTATCTATAATTTTAAGTCTGATAATTAATATATGAGAGTAACCAACAAAATGGTTACTCTTTTCTTATCATAAAAAGAATTAGAGCTACATATAATTAACTGAATAATGAGAGTGGGGATATTATGAATGATAAGGCAATATTAAAATTATCAAATCGAATGAAAAATAATTTCTATGTAGGAGTTGTAGGTAGTGTAAGAAGTGGCAAGTCTAGTTTTATAAATTCGTTTTTTAAGCAAATGATTCTTCCTAATATTAAGGATGAGTTTATTAAAAACAAAATAGTAGATGAATTACCACAATCAGCAGCTGGTAAGCAAATAATGACTGTAGAGCCTAAATTTATACCTTCAACAAGTATTGAATTAGAAATTGATAATACTATAATGAATTTAAGATTTGTAGATTGTGTTGGTGAAATAATCCCATCTAGTGAAGGCTATGGTACTGATTTAGAGCCTAGATTAGTTAAAACTCCTTGGTTTGATGATCCAATTCCTTTTAAGGAGGCAGCTCAAATAGGTACCGAGAAGGTAATATATAATCATTCTAATTTAGGCTTATATGTAACATCAGATGGTACATTTGGTGATTTTAAAAGAAGAGATTATGAAAATATAGAAAATAGCCTGCTTCCCAAAATGAAGGATTTAAATAAGCCTTTTGTAATATTATTAAATACTAAGGATCCAAATAGTGAAGAAAGTAATAAAATGGCAAAATCCTTAGAAAGTAAATGGAATGTTTCTGTTATACCTATTAACGCTATATATTTAACTAAGGAAGATTGTAATAATATTATGATGAAGGTACTAGAGGAATTCCCTATATCGGACTTAGAAATATTATTGCCTGATTATATCGAGGTCTTAGGAAATGATTTTTCGATGAAGCAGGATATTAGTAACGCAATTAAGGAATCACAATCAAAATTTAATAAGATTAAAGAGGTAAACTATATCGTTAATAACTTAAGAAATACTAAAATATTCTCTGAGGTTAAATTAGATTTACTTGATGTAGCTACTGGTAATGCTAAAATTATATTAGATTTAGATGATAGTAAATTTAAAGAAATAACAGATATATTATTGGGTGAAAATGTTAAAACTAGAGCTGATTTCGTTAAATTTTTGTATCGAGCTAATCAAGCAAACGAAATATATGATCAGGTTAATTTCGCTATATTAGAGGCAATGGATACTGGATATGGTGTATCAGTACCACAAATTACTGATATGAAGCTATTACCACCAGAGGTAGTTAAGAAGAATGGAATGTATGGAGTTAAGCTTGCGGCTAAGGCTCCGGTAATTCACATGGTTGCTGTAGATTTAGAGGCATCATTTACACCTATTATAGGTAGTGAGGAGCAATCTAAGATGCTATTAGAGTCTTTAAAGGAAAATACAGATGATAAGATTTGGAATACTGAATTCTTTGGTAAAAAGCTATCAGATATAGTTAATGATTCTATGAAGGCTAAAATACATTCTATACCAGATAGATCTAAGGATAGAATTAAAAGTGTATTAGATAGAATTATGAATAGTGAAAGAAATAATTTAATTGCTATAATTTTATAATTACAGACAATCCTAATCAAATAGGATTGTTTTTACATTAATATTTTAAATGTCTTTTTTCTAGTGTCGAAATATGATATACTTAATATTAGTGAAAATAGGCTGGTGAATCGTATGAAAAGATTAGTTATTAATGATTTACATGCTTCGTATCGAAAAAAGAAAGAAGTAAATGAAGTAATTAAAGGTATTTCATTAGAATTAAATGATAATGAAATTATAGTAATATTAGGACCATCAGGTTGTGGTAAAACAACCCTTTTAAAGGCTATTGCAGGTGTTATCGATATTGATAGCGGAAGTATAGTAATTAGTGGATTAGAATCTGATAAAATCTCTACTAAAAATAGAAATATATCATATGTATCTCAAAGTTTTTTTACTTATGATTTTATGTCTGTATACAATAACATTGCTTTACCTTTAAAAGCTCAAAAAATACCAATTGAAGAAATTGATAAAAGAGTTAATGAGGTAGCTAAGGTATTAGGTATTGATTATTTATTAAGTAGAAAGCCTAAGATTTTATCTGGTGGTCAGCGTCAACGTGTTGCCCTTGCAAGAGCGTTAGTTAAAAGACCAGATTTATATTTATTTGATGAGCCCTTTAGTAATTTAGATCCTCTTGTTAGAAATGATTTAAGAGAAGAAATTAAAAGAATTAAAAAGGAATTTAATACAGCTATGATTTTTGTAACACATGATGTTAATGATGCTGTAAGCCTTGCAGATAGAGTTTTAATAATGGAAAATGGAATATTTGTTAAGGAAGAAACTGTTGAAAATTTAAAGAGAAATATTAAATCATATGTTTTTGAGGAGTAGAAATGATTAATTTATACAATATTGATGATGCGTTTGAAATATTAAATTATAAACGAAAAATTAAATATACACTTTTAGTTGTTTCTCTTGCTGTAATAGGAGCTGTAGTATTTCTTACTAGCCTATCACGTAGAAATATTATTATGATAATTGATATTATTTTAGTTTCATTATATTTGTTTGTAGTATATACATATGTCTTTTGTTATAGAAAATATTATAATGATAGATATCATTTTCTAGCTAAAATTGAGCATTTTGATCATGAATACATTGAAGGTGAAATTGAACAAATAGATAATGATGCTGTTACAATTAAGAATTTCTATGTATATTCTTTAAAGATTAATGCAAGAACAGTTTATATAGAGGAAGAGGTATTTCCTGAGATATTTAAATTAAATCAAAGTGTTAAACTGGATATAGTTGACAATTTTATTGTTGGATATGAGGTGATTAATCATGAAGAATAAAAGATTAAGAACCTTTATAAGCTTTAATTGGCAATGGTATTTAGTAATATTAGCTTTTGTTTCTTTTGCTTTTTATTATGCCTTTGAGGTTATAAAAACACCATCATACGATGAGAGAATAGCTATATTTATCGCTGCAGACTATGTGGATGTAAATAAGCTAGATGATTTATTATATTATGGATATGAGAATACTGAAATTAAAGAGGTATTTATAGATTATTCTGAACCAAGCGGTAGTAATTTTTCTATTATTTTTAACACTAGAGGTACAGTTAATACGGATATATTAATTTTACCTAAGGATATGATTAGAAGTGAAAATTATTCGACATATTTTGCAGGATTTATATATGAAAATGACACTGCTGATGTATTAAATTATAATGGGTTAATCTATGGTATTAACGTAACAGATTATCTAAGCTCTTATGTAGAGGTTGACGATGAATTATATCTATTTTTTAATAAAAAATCTAATAAAATTGGAAGCTTAAATTCATACTCTAAAAATGATTATGCGCTTCAAATACTTGAAAAATTAAATTCGGAGGTTAGATTATGAAAAGAAAGCCTATTGTTGATAAAAAGGATTTTTTGATATCAGATTTGCCAAGTAACCGTAAAGAATTATTTTTCGATATATTGAAAAATCAATGGAGAAATTTATTTTTAATCGCAATGATTATTTTATTATTATCATTACCAATTATTATTCTTAGATATTACAATTTAACAATAATAACTAATATGGTTTCTAATGCTAATATTGAAAATATAAGAAATAATATTTTCAATTCCTATATTAGCTACAACGCTGTAAATTCATTATTAATTATTGTTGTTGGTGTATTATCAGGTGGATTATTAAGAGTTTATAAGAAGATATGCTTTAATGAAGGATATTTTCTAGGCGCTGATTTTGTAAAAGGCATAAAGGAAAATTTAAAGGATACATTAGCTTTATTTTTTCTGTATGCAGCATTAAGCTTTATATTAGAAGTTTTATGTGTGAATTATTTGCTTGATAATAATTATTTATATTATTTCTTTAAGGTAATTAATTATTTTGTATTATTGCCAATTCTATTAGTATCACTAAATGTTTCTGCTCTATATAGTGATAAAATATTTGTTAAAATAAAAACCGGTTATAAGCTTTATATTAAATATTTTTTCAAAATAGCAATTACCGTTTTTGTGTTAATTTTGCCATTAGGATTATTAATGATTGGTACATCATATGTACAGTTATTTTTACCTATTGCTTATGTGTTAATTTACTTACCAATTGTATATGTGATTTTTGTGTTAGTGATGAATTCTATATTCGATAAGGAGATCAATAAAAATAATTTTCCTGAGCTTGTTAATAAAGGACTATATAAACCTAATAATTAAAGAATCCCTAGTTATTGTGTTGATAACTAGGGATTTTTCTATAGTTTTTTCCTAAACTGCATTGGTGTTAAATTATTATTATATAATTTAAAAATTTTAATAAAGTGGTTTGAATCAGTGAAGCCTGTCATATAAGCTATTTCTTTTATAGAGTATTCCTCATTCTTTAAAAGCTCGGTAGCTTTTTTTATTTTTATATCTCTTACATATTCTGCAATACCTATAGATTTATGCTTAGCGAATGTAGAATATATATGAGTACGGCTTACTCCTAAATGGTCACATAAATCATTAATTGAAAAAGTGCTTAGATCAGCATTGTTTATATAATCGATTATCTTGTCATATAGTGTTTCTTTATATTGAATGATGTCCTTCGTTAAGATGTATGTACAGCAGATTTCAAGTATTTTCATCTCGGCCTGTAAAGAAGAATTAGAATGATATTTAATACTATCGAATAAAGCTGAAGCTTTAACTATATCTAATCCTTTAATTGTATTTTGATTTAATTGAAGGCTTATATTTGAGTAATCCTTGTTATTTGTTATTTGACCAATCATCGCGAAGCCTATTATTTTATCGTTTTTGGCTAATGGAAAGACAATTTCTAGTAGTCCAGTATGACATTTATACATGTAAGGCTTTCCTCTTTTTTTACATTCCTCAAAGGCCATCCAGTTACAATTGTTACATTTATTAGAATCTAATTCATTTATATATTGACAGAAGGAGCAGTTCTCTTTTGGGTACTCTGCAAGTACATTTCTTTTATCGTCGAATATAGTAACCTTTAATTTTGTTATTTTATTGAAATACTTAAGTATTTCATAAAGCTCTGTTTCTTCGTATCTTTTTTCCATTGCTTCACCTTCTTATGTAAACGTTTTACGAAATTATATTAATAATATACTTAATAATAGTATATTTGTCAAGTTGCACTTTACAAAAAATATAAAACTGAGTAAAATATATTTACAATATATACATTCGAGGTATGACTATGCAAAAAACAAAATATTTTATTCAAGATTATCCACGTCCACAGTACGTGCGTTCGAATTTTCAATTATTAGACGGAATCTGGAATTTCGTCTTTGATGACAATGATTTAGGTGTTAAGGAGCATTGGTATGTTAATTTTCCTGAATCAATTCAAATTAACGTTCCTTTCTCATATCACACTAAGCTTAGTGGTATAAATAAAATTGAGGAGCATAATGTAGTTTGGTACCAAAAAAATACTAATTATGATGTTGAACTAAATAAGAAGATTTTATTAAATTTTGAAGGCTCTGATTATTATACAATGGTTTGGGTTAATGGCGAATTTGTTGGTGAGCACCAAGGTGGCTATACAAGATTCACACTTGATATTACTCAAGCAGTATTAAAATGTGGTGGAGAAGCATCAATTGTTGTTCGCTGTGAGGATTATAAAGAGGCTACTCAACCAAGAGGTAAGCAAACATGGCTAAAGGAACCATTTGGTTGCTGGTATCATGAAACTAACGGCTTATGGAAGAGTGTTTGGAGTGAGGTTGTAAATGAAACATATTTAACTCACGTTAAGATAACTCCTTGTTTTGATGAATATAATGTTGAATTTGAATTTAATTTAAACAAATATGTCCCTAATCATTATGCAAAGGTTGTTATAACATATGGCGAGCATTTAATTGCTGAAACAATCGTTAAGCTAGTTAGAAGAGTAAGTAATGTTAAGATTGATATAAATAATGATTTCGATGGATTTAGAGTTCATTACTGGACTCCTGAATCACCAAATCTATATGATGTTCAAATTACATTAATTGAAGGAACAGAGGTTGTTGATGAAATTGGTTCATATTTTGGATTTAGATGCTTCAGAGCTGAAAAGAATTGCTTATTAATGAACAATAATCCATATTATCTAAAAATGGTTCTTCATCAAGGATACTATCGTGAAGGTGGTTTATCAGCACCTAATACTGATGCGTTAATTAATGATATCGTTCTAGCAAAGAAGCTAGGATTTAATGGTATTAGAATGCATCAAAAGATTGAGGATGAGCGTTTCTATTATTATGCAGACGTTCTTGGTATGGTTGTTTGGTGTGAAATGCCTTCTCCATATGAATTTAAGGATTGTACAATTGATGGCCTAATGAATGAATGGCTTGATGTTGTTAAGCAAAATTACAATCACCCTTCAATTTGTGTATGGGTTCCAATTAATGAATCTTGGGGAGTTCCAAGAATTGTATTAGATTCAACAAACCAACATTTAGCAGAGGCTTTATACCATGTTACTAAGGCTTATGATAAATATCGTCCTACTATTTCAAATGATGGTTGGGAGCATACAACAAGTGACATAATCACACTACATAATTATACACAGGATGCAGAGGAGCTATATCATTTCTACAATGATGTAGTAAATATGCTAGATGGAAATCATTATGTTGATTATACACAAACAAGATTACCATTCGCGAATGGTTATAAATATAACGGTCAACCTGTAGTTTTATCAGAATTCGCAGGTATCGGCTATCAAAATGGTTCTGATGAAGGTTGGGGCTACGGAGATAAGGTTAAGAGTAGTGAGGCGTATGTTGATAGATTAGCTTCATTAGTAAAGGCAGTAAGAAAGATAGATAGTATTTGCGGCTTCTGTATTACTCAATTAAGTGATGTAGAGCAAGAAATTAACGGACTATTAGATTATGATAGAAATCCTAAGGCGGATATGGAGAAGTTATCTAAGGCTGTTAAAGCATAAAAACTTGTAGAAAGGAAAGTAATTTACAATTTTGTATATTACGGGTGATTATTTATGTTTAGAGTAATGACTAAAAAAATGATGATTATATGGTTACTTATGATATCACTTGTAGTAAGCTGTTTTACAGTTGTTTTAGGTCAATCGATCAATTTTGAAGGTAAAATAAATGATGATAAAAAGCATTTAACATTATATCACTGGGATAATGGTGGAAATACTGAAACAGACCTTGTAAAAGAGGTATGTAAGGAATTTGAAGAAAAATATCCTGATATAAAGGTTGATGTTGAGATTATTAGTAGCTACGAAAGTCAATTTAGAAATTTCATGGCTGCAAGTAATATTCCAGATGTATTTTGTGTTCCTGATGGGAACTTTGGTCAATGGGTAGAAACTGGGGTAATGCTTAATTTACAAGAATATTATGATAACACTACAAATCCTGGTATTGATAAGGAGCATATAGCTTCATCAGCACTACAAAGATATAGATATAATGGTAAGACAATGGGTACAGGTGATTTATATTGTATGCCAAAGGATATTACCCCTTATGTAATGTATTTCAATAAGGATTTATTTGACGAATACGATGTCGAATATCCTACTAATGTGGAATATTGGGTAGAATATTGTAAAGAATTAGAAATGTATGCTTATATTCACCAAGATAAGGAAATAACTGCTGAGGATTATGAGAAAATCGGTGAAACAGCAATTCAAAATGGAATTCTAGATCCATATGCAGCAATGTGTATGTGGATGCAATTTGGATATTTCAGAGATACTATTAAGCAAACTAATCCTTTAAAGCTTACGAAGGATCATATTTATGGTGTTGCAAAATTATATCCAGAAAGCTTAGTTTGGTCTAATGGTGCTGATTACTTAAATGTCACACCTGAGAAAATAGAAGTATTAATTAATACTCCTGAATTCGTTGAGGCTTATGAATATTTAGTTCAAGCTCAAACAGAATACGCTGTTGCAGCTACACAAGAAATTATTTCATCAACTTCAGAAAAAACAATGTTTATTAATGGTATGGCAGCTTGCTTCATTGAAGGTCGTTCAAGTACAACAGATTTAAGAAGTAAAGCTCAATTTGAATGGGATATAGCACCTATTCCAGCATTTACAGCTAATCAAAACTGTAATGGCTGGAGTGGTTCAGTAGGTTATGGTGTTTATAAAAATACTAAGTACCCTGATGAGGCGTATTTATTAGCTGAATATTTCACTTCAAAGGAAGGTCAATTCATTATGGCTGAGGCTGGATTCACAGCTCCTTTATATAATGATGAAGCTACAATAAATGAATTTATTAAGCTTGAAGAGGGTAGATTACCTGCCAATACAGTTGAATTTATTAGAGCTGCTCAATATCAAAAGCCTGGATTATGGCAATATCTACCATCAGTAAGATGGAAGGAATTCTTTGATAAGTCTTCTGGAGCTATGTTTACAGGAGTTGCCGATCCTAAGAATTTTATGTATGATTATGAAACAAAAATTTACGATATTATAAAGGAAGATTTCCAAGCAAAATATCCTGAATGGTATAAGGAGGGATAATGATGGAAGAAAAGAAATTAGATTTATCATTAGGTAAAGCATCAAAAAAGATAAGCAAAAAGAAATTATCTGATGCAATTTGGGGTTACGTCTTTGTTTCTCCACTTACTATAGGTTTATTAATGTTCTTGTTTGTACCACTTGTATATTCATTATATATATCAATGACAGACTATGATTTATTCAATGCACCACAATGGAATAATTTTTATAACTTTACTAAATTATTCTCACCAGCAGGTGCTGAATTTTGGAAATCTGTAGGTAATGCATTTGTAATGTGTATAGGAACATTTATATCAATAGGTTTATCATTATTAGTCGCAGCAATTTTATGTGGCAAAATTAAATTTATCAATTTCTTCAAAAGTGTATATTTCGTTCCAACGATTTGTTCAGCCGTTGCAACTACACTTATGTGGAAGAGAATGTATGATGTAAATTATGGTACTATAAATCAAATATTGCAATTTCTATTCGGAATGGAAGAGGGCATAAATTGGTTAGCTAAGGAAAGAGTAGTTGGTTCAATCATGTTTATGACTATTCTATTTGGATTTGGTACATCAATGTTATTATATATTTCAGCTATTAAGGGTATACCTTCAACATATTATGAGGCAGCTGAAATGGATGGAGCTAATACAATTCAAAAATTCTTCTATATTACAGTTCCATCTGTATCATCAATAACATTCTATATTTTAGTTACTGGATTAATTGGATGCCTACAAGGATTTACAGTATTCCAGGTAATGACAAACGGTAATCCAGATAATACAATGATGCCAGTATTGTTAATCTATAAATATTCTGGCTTTGAATATGGTGCTTATTATGGTTATGCATCAGCAATGGCATTAGTTTTAGGTATTATAATCGCCCTATTAACAGCATTTAATTTCCTAGCTTCTAGGAAATGGGTACATTATGAGTCATAGGAGGTGTAGATATGAGTAATCAAAGTGCTCTTCTTAGAAGAAGAAAAATAAATAAAATTTTTTATACAATAGAAAAGATTTTAGCATATACTTTCTTAATTGTACTTGCATTAATGATAATTATTCCATATTTACAGCTAATAATGAATTCATTAAAGGGCTCAAAGGAAGTAGAAATGAATATTTTCTTCCCTACAAAATGGTATTTTTCAAACTATGTGGATGTATTTAAGGAAACAGTAATGCTAAAGTCATTCTTTAATACATTTATGTATATTATTCCACCAGTAATATGTGGAACATTTATGTCAGCGTTATGTGCATATGGATTTGCTAGATTAAGCTTCCCAGGTAAAAAAGTAATCTTTACAACAATGATGTCAACACTAGTAATTCCAAATGTTGTAATAATGATTCCAGCATACGTTATGTTTGCGAATTTCTATAAATGGTTAGGTACACCATTACCAGTAGTAATTCCTGGTATGTTTGGTGGTACTGTATGTATGTTCTTCATGCTGCAATTCATAAGAACAATTCCAACTGAAATGGAGGAGGCAGCAACAATCGATGGCTTAAATAGAGGCTCAATGTTCGTAAGTGTAGTTATGCCACTTATGGTTCCAGCATTTGTTGCTCAAGCAATCCTATCATTCTCAGGTGCTTATAATGACTATTTAACTCCTTTATTATATTTAGGAAATAAAACAGATTTATTTACAGTGCAATTAGCAATTAACCAAATGAATTCAGCTTATTCAGTGGAAACACATAAATTATTAGCTGCGTGTGTTATTGCGTTAGTTCCAACTATAGTTTTATTCCTATGTGCTCAAAAGACATTTACAGAGGGTATAACATTAACGGGGGTGAAATAATATTATGAAATATATTAAGAAAATTATTTTAGCTTTAATATTGGTTATTGTTATTAGCTTTGCTAGTGCTTGTAATGAACCAGCTCCAACAGTAAAGCCTGATACAATTAAGCCTAATATACTGATAAATAATCCAACTACTGCAAAGGCAGGAGATTTAGTTGTTATTGATTATGAGGTAACAGATAATGTTACAAGCTCTGAAAATTTAAAGCTTACCTTAACTATAGTGAAGGATAATCAAATAATTAATGATAATAAGTTTATTGCTGAGCCTGGTACATATATAATTAAGATTACAGCTGTTGATGAGGCTGGTAATTTAGCTTCTAGAATGATAAATATTACAGTAGCCGAGTCTACACAGCCATCACCAACTGGACCAGAGAATAATGACACTTCAAAGCCTATATTATTTGTTACAGTTCCTACTGAGGCATATGTAGGTGAAGAGGTTAGTATTGAATATATGGTTAGTGATAATGTAACAAGCAAGGAAAATATTATTGTTGATGTGCTTGTTAAAAAGGATAATGAAAATATTGAAATCGAAAACAATAAATTTATTGTAGAGGATGCTCAATATGAAATTTATGTTACAGCTGTTGATGAGGCTGGTAATTCTACATTAGTTATAAAAAATCTAGCATCTAAAATTGATGATGTTGCTCCTATTATTGAGGTTGCTGATTTAGGAGAGGTTAATGTTGGAGATGTTATAGAATTAGATATTAATGTTACAGATAATGTAAGTGGAATCGATGGTATAACTACTAGCTATGTATTAACAAGAGGAGAAATAATTCGCGATATGGATGATAATTATTTCAGTATTACTACTGAGGGTGATTATAAGCTTGAAATCACTTGTGAGGATGAGGCTGGAAATAAAGCATATAAGGAAATTTCATTTACAGCAGAAAAGAAGCGTGAGGATAGAAATCTTTCAACTAAGGCTGTAGGACCAGCAAATGTTGTTACAGAAGAAAAGTTTATCAACGCACCTAAGGATTCTGTATTTAAGGAAAAGAACAATTATTATATGGAATCAGAGGATTATTATGTAGTATTTGTTAAGAGTGACAATAGATATTATGTTACATTTAATGAAAAGAATAGTATGAATGAAATGTTCATAATGCCAGAGCCAATTATTGTATATTTTAGAACTGGTCAAAGTACAGCATTATACGATAGCATCGAAATTACTCGATATGGTATTTTAGCTAGTGGTACAGTAATTGCTACAAACGGTTCTATAGTTAATGTTTATGATAGATATTATTATCCAGATAATGATGCTGTATCATCAGCAGTTAACGTTCAAAGACAATTAGTAGTTGAAAAGGCAGTAAGTGCTGATAAGGGCTTCCAAAGCATATTCGCTATCTTAACTAAAAATAATAAAACCTCTAATTTAGAATGGTTTATTCCAAATAATGTATTTGGAGAGCTACCAACTACAAGTGCTCAAAAATATTTAGTATATAGAGAAACACTTACAGGCTTACCAATTGTAATGGTAAGAGATAGCTCTACTGGCTATAGTATTTCTTTAGCTAGATATAAACCAGTTATTGATTATACAACTAATAGCTATGCATGTGTTGGCGCATATGAAGGAAGCAATAGTATAAACTCATCTGCTTCAAGTATTGAAATTAATTATCCAACACGTGATACAGCAAGAAGATATTTTGAATTAAAGAATGACACTCAAATAGTTTATGATATGACTATTATGGCAGACGTTACAAGTGATTTTGACACAGCTATGATTGATGCATATAACAATCAATTTATGCTTGAGGACGTTAGAATTGTAAATACAGATATTGATGAATGCTATAGCGTAATTAATGAAGATTTTAAGACTTTATTATTATCAAACTCAAGAAATGGAATTACATCATACGGATTACCTTGGCGTGTAACATTAGAGGATGGTAGAATTGGTCCTATGTCATATCAAGCAGGCTTCGTAGGTCAACAAATTCCATGTGCATATAATATGATGGTATATGGAGTTAAGAATAATGATTCTAAGAGCTTAGAAAATGGTATTAAGGTTCTTGATTTCTGGGTTGATGAAATTGATATGATGAGCCCAGCTGGAGTACCAAAGATTTGGTATGATGGTGTAAGTAATAGATGGGCTGGATACCCAACATTTACTAGAATGGCTGTAGATGCTATGGAGGGCTTATTTGATGCTTATAGATTAGCAGAGGCTAACGGAATTAAGAAAGATAACTGGATTCAAGCAGTTACAGCTTGTGCTGAATGGTTTGTAAGAGCACAAAATTCTGACGGAAGCTGGTACCGTTGCTATAATTACCAAGGTACTTATTATCAAGGCAATGAATCTGATATTTCGTGGAATCCAGGGGATATAACAAGATCAACAAGTAAAAACAACTCTACAATGCCAGTAAGATTTTTAGGTAAAATGTATGAATATACTGGTGATGCTAAATACTTAACTGCTATTAAGAAGGCTGGAAAGTTTATTTATGAGGTATTATATCCAGAGCATGCATATTATGGTGGTACTTGTGATAATCCAGATTGCATGGATAAGGAAGCCGGCGTTTATGCAATGTACGCATTTGATACATTATATATGCTTACTGGTGAAGAAAAGTGGTTAAAGTGCTTAGAGCAAGCTACAGTATTTACAATGTCATCTGTAATTACAGTAAGCTTTAGAATAAGTGAGGATGCATCTGACCTAAAGGCAGCATACTCATTACAATGTGGATATACAGATGGATTAAGCTACATTACATGTAAGGGTACATCTGTAGATAATTATGCAGCATACATTTATTATCAAGTTGCTAAATTATATATACATACTGGAAAAGAAGTATATTATAAGATGGCAGAATTTATACAACAAAATACTAAATCTACAATGGACTGGGATGGAGCCTTAAATTATGCTTATAAGAGCTTAACTCCTGAAGCATCAACTATATATTCATTTGGTTATGCATCTGCAACAGATGATTATAATGTAATGGGTGTATGGTTACCATGGCAAAGTGCTGCTAATGCAGAGCCTATTGCTAAGATGTATGATACATTCGGATTTGGTGATGTTAAATATTTAAAGAATTATTCAATTGAAGAACTAAGAGAAATTTTATATAGCTATGGCGTAGGTGGAAAAGCACATAGAATATTTTAAAAAGAGATGAATTGTATGTCTAGGAAAATTAGATTAATGTTTTTAACGATAATATTTAGTTTTATTGTAGCATTTATTACGGGTTGCAATGAAAAAGAGCCAGAAAAGGAAATAGACACAATTAAGCCAACTGTAGTTATTAATAATCCAACTACAGCAAAAGCTGGCGATGAAATTTTAATTGATTACATCGCTAGTGATAACATTACAACACCTGAAAATTTAGTTATTAAGGTTACAGTAGTAAAGGATAACCAAATAATTAATGTTTCAGATAATAAATTTATCGCTGAGGCTGGTAAATATGTAATTAAAATTACTGTAACTGATGAGGCTTTTAACCAAGCCTCTCAGGTTATAGAAATTAACGTTGAAGAAGAAAAAAAGGAAGATGAGGAGCCTACTCCTGTAGGTGATACAACAAAGCCTATTTTAATTGCAAATGTTCCTAGTCAAGTATATGCAGGTCAGGAAGCTACAATAAACTACAACGTAAGTGATAATGAAACTGCAAAGGAAAATATTAAAATTGATATTACAGTTACTAAGGATGAACAAGAGATTGAGGTAATAGATAATAAATTTATTGTTGAGCTTGGTACATATGATGTTTTAATAAAGGCTACTGATGAGGCTGGAAATTCAACATTAGTAATTAAGAATTTAGTTGGTATTGAGGATTTAGAAGCACCAAGTTTAGTAGTTGAACAGCTAAATAACATTAGTGTTGGTGATGAGGTTGATTTAGTTTATGAAGCAGTTGATAATGCTTCAAAGCCAGAAAAACTTAAATATGAAATGGTTTTAGAGCGTGGAAGCGTATCTAGAGCTGTCGATTCAACATTTAAGATTATTGAGGAAGGTAATTATTCATTAACAATGACTGTTACAGATGAAAATGGTAATTCGGCTACTGAGCAAATAAGCTTTGATGTAGTTAAAACTAGAGAGGCTAGAACATTTAGTACTGAAGTAGTATCTCCAACTAATGAAAATACAATTGATCAATTTATAGATGCTGATCCTAATAATTTAATTAGACAGGGACAAGATTACATAATGAAATCAAAAGGCTATAATATCAGCTTTGCATATACTGATAATGGTTATTATACAAATTATGTTGATGCAAGCAGTAACAATATTATGTTTACATCACCAGAGCCTATTATTGTATATTTCAAGGAATCTAAGCAGTATTCAGCGTTATATGATGAGATAGAAATCACAAGATATGGAATCAAGGCTACTGGTAAGGTGCAATCAATAAATGGCTCAATTCTTGAGGTCAATGACTATTATTATTATCCAGATAACGATAGTGTGGAAAATGCAATTAATGTTCAAAGAGAAATTATTGTATTAACTGGTATGGAAGCTGACAAGGGCTATGAAAGTATTTTCGCGATATTAACAGTAGATAATAATCCAGATAATATTGATTGGTTTATTCCTAACAATGTTTTTGGTAAATTTGATTATTCATATCAAAAATATAGAATATATAGAGAAACAGTTACAGGCTTACCTATAATAATATTTAGAGATAGCACAACAGGCTATAGCATGTCCTTAGCTAGATATAAGCCAGTAATTGATTATTCTACAAATAGCTATGCATGTGTAGGTGCATTCTATGGTGAAAATTCAGTAAATTCTAATGCTTCAAGTATAGAAATTAATTATCCTACTCGTGATACAGCAAGAAAATATTATGATATTTTAACACAACCTAAATTAGTTTATGATTTAACAATTATGGCAACGGCTACTGATACATTTGATGAGGCTTATGTTGACCTTTATAATAATCAATTCATGCTAGAGGATGTTAGAATAGTTGATAATGATATAGTTGAGGTATATAATGTAATTAATGAGGATTTCAAAACATTATATACGATTAAAAATAATAAGGGATTAACATCATATGGTATTCCATGCTTAGTGGCAATAGAGAATGGTAAGGTTCATGGCTGCTCATATCAAGCAGGATTTACAGGTCAGCAATTAGCTTGTGGCTATAATATGATGGTATATGGAGCTTTAAATGATGATGAGGTTAGCATCCAAAACGGAATTAACATAATTAATTTCTGGGTTAACGATATTCACATGGTAAGCGAGGCTGGTGTTCCGTGGACTTGGTTTGAAGGATATTACATGGAATGGCAAGGTTATCCTGCATTCCTAAGAATGGTTGTAGATGCGATGGAGGCTATATTTGATGCGTATCGCTTTGCTGAAGCTCATCAAATAGAAAATGAGGGCTGGATTGAGGCTGTTATTCAGGTTGCTGATTGGCTTGTACGTGCTCAAAATTCAGATGGAAGCTGGTATCGTTGCTATAATTATGAGGGTACAATTTATACTGGTACTGAAGAAGATATAACATATGATCCAGGTAATGTAGCTAAGCCTTCTAGTAAAAATAATACTCCTATGGCAGTTCGCTATTTAGGAAAGGTTTATGAATATACTAAGGATTCTAAATATTTAGATTCAATTAAGAAAGCCGGAGAATTTATTTATAAGGAATTATATCCACAAAATGTATATATTGGTGGTACATGCGATAATCCAGATTGTATCGATAAGGAAGCTGGTGTATTTGCAATGTATGCATACGACACATTATATACATTAACAAGAGAAGAAAGATGGCTAAAGTGCTTAGAGCAAGCTACTACATTTACAATGTCAACTGTAATTACTGTAAGCTTTAAGATTAATCCATTATCTTCAAATTTAAAGGCAGCATTACCATTAAAATATGGCTATTCAGATGGATTAAGCTATATTACATGTAATGGTACAGCAGTAGATAACTATGCTGCATACATTTACTATCAATTATTCAGATTATATGTACATACTGGTAAAAATGTATATTATAAGATGAGTGAATTTATACAACAAAATACTAAATCTACAATGGATTGGGATGGTGCATTCAATTATCCATATAAGAGCTTAGTATCTGAAGCATCTACAGTTTACGGCTTCACATTCTCAGCAGCAAATGATATTTATGGTAATGTTGGTATTTGGTTACCATGGCAAAGCATAGCAAATGGTGAGCCAATTGCTAAGATGTATGATACATTTGGTGTATGTGATGTAAAGGAATTAAAGGATATGCCAATTCAAGAATTAAGAGAGATTCTTTATGAATATGGTGTTGGTGGAAATCAGCATAGAGTATTCTAAAAACATATAGTATTAAGAAAGGGTGATAATATATGAAGAAAATTAAACTTTTTATGATTATGTTTAGTATTATGACCTTTGTTTTAGTAGGATGTTCATCTGGACAAAAGCCTCTTGATGAGGGTAAACCAGAAATTGCGATTCTAACTCCTACTACTGCAAATGCAGGTGATGAAATTAAAGTTGATTATTTAGTAACAGACAATGTATCAGCAGCTGATAAAATAGCTATAGAGGTTACAGTTGTTAAGGATAATCAAATAATTCAAATTACTAATAATAAATTTATTGCTGAAGCTGGTCAATATGTAATTAAGGTTAAGGCAACAGATGAAGCATTAAATTCTAATAGTAAAACTATAACTATTACAGTTACAGAGCCTGATACAGCTAGTCCTGTTATTAACATTTTAAATGAGTTAACAGCAGTTTCAGGTGAAGCAATTGAAATTAAGTATGAGGTAAGTGATGATAAGTCAGCTAAAGAAAATATTTCAGTTGATGTAAATGTTAAATTTAATAATACAAATGTAGTATTAGAAAATAACAAGTTTATTGCTGAGGTTGGAGAATATGATGTAACAGTTACTGCAACAGATGAGGCTGGTAATTCTAGCATTAAATCTATCAAAATCACTGTTAATGAGTCAGTTAAGCCTGATACAGAAAATCCAGTTGTCGAAATATTCAATGACGAATTTGTTTTATCAGGTAAGGAAGTTGAAATCCAATATGATGTAACTGATGATCGTTCAGTATTAGAAAATATCTCAGTAGAAATTAGTGTTAAATTTAATGGTGAAGATGTAGTATTAGAAGGTAATAAGTTTATTGCTGAGGCTGGCGAATATACTATTACAATTACTGCAACAGATGAAGCGGGTAATAGCGCTACTGCAACATCTAGTATTTGGGCTGAGGATGTTTCTTATCGTGAAGCTAGAAACTTTGATCAATATCCAGCTCCAACTAATGAAATTAACGAAAATGAATTACCTGCAATTGATGCTAATGCAAGCCAAGAGGTAATTAATTTAAGTGATAATACAGTTGCTATGGTGCATGGTAATTACAGATTAGATTTTGTTAATAGTGGTAATAGCTATGTATTACAATTAGTTTCAATATCTAATAACACTAAATACACAGCATATAGCTCTAATAATAGTAATGTAATGTTTGTAAATAATACCCCTATTTCAATTTACCTACAAGGTAGTAATCAATCAATTTCAACTACATATGATTCGATCGAAAAAACAAGCTATGGTGTACGTGCTACTAAAACAATAACTAGTGCTCAAGGCTCAATAATCGAGGTTATGGATTGTTATTACTTTGCTGAAGAAAAGGAATTAGGCGCATTCAATGTTAGAAAAACAGTAAAAACTGTTAATGTTCAAGGTAAGGATACTGGCTTTGCAAGCGATTATACTTTTACAACTGCTCATTCAAATACAATGGAATGGTTAGTACCTAATATAGTTTATAAGACATATAGTGGTTCAACTAGTACATATAGAGAAACACAATTAGGTGTTCCTATGCTAATGATGAGAAATACAAGTAATGGTCATACATTATCAATTTCAAGATATCAACCAGTTATTACATATCAAAATAATTCATATGCCTCATTCCAATTAAATAATACTAATAAGAGTATAAATGTATCTTACCCAGCATATGAAGGTAATAGAAAATATCATACTGCATCTAACGGTGCACAGCATGTATATGATTTAACAATTAGAGCTGAGGTTACATCTAGCTATGAAACTGCTATTCCTTCAGTTTATAATGCACACTTTAATTTACAGGATCAAAGAATAGTTGATACTGATATTGATGAGGTTTACAACATTATTCTTGAGGATTATAAGACATTCCTACATAAGACAGAGCAAACTGATGAATTGAGCGGTAAAACTTATTATTCATACGGTTTACCATGGCGTATAACTATTGAGGATGGAGAATTTGGTCCTTTAACATATCAAGCAGGCTTCATTGGTCAACAAATTCCATCAGCATATAATATGATGCTATATGGTGTTATGAACAATGATTTAGAAAGCTTACAAAATGGTATTAATGTAATTGACTTCTGGGTAAGTGATGCTGAATTTATGAGTATTGCAGGTGTACCTCATATTTGGTACGATACTTGGTCTGATGGATTTAGATCATATCCATGCTTCCTAAGAATGGCAATCGACTGTATGGAGGGCTTACTAGATGCATATCTATTAGCTGAAGCACATGGCTTAGATAAATATGAATGGTATGAGGCTTTAGAATCATTTGGTAAATTCTTAGTAAGAAATCAAAATGAAGATGGTAGCTATTATAGATGCTACAACTATACTGGTGGTCCTTATGAAAATTGGGATGACGGTATTGAAGAACCACAAGGTAATATTTGTCAATCTTATTCAAAGGCTAATACGCCAATGGCTATTAGATTCTTAGCTAAGATGTATGAATATACTGGTGAAGCTAAGTATTACAATGCAGCTATTAAGGCTGGTGAATATACTTATAATAATTTATATACAGTTGGCTCTTATCGTGGTGGTACTTGTGATAATCCAAATGCTACAGATAAGGAAGCAGGCGTATTTGCAATGTATGCTTATGATGCTTTATATACTTTAACTGGTGATGAAAAGTGGTTAGAATGCTTAAAGCAAGCAACAGCATTTACAATGACAACAGTTATTATTTATTCATTTGGTGTTAAGGAAAGCAGCTTAAAATCTGGATTACCACTATATGCTGGTTATACAGATGGAACAAGCTTCATTTCTTGCTTCGCAGGCTCAGGTGTTGATAATTATATTGCATATATTTATTATGAATTATTTAGAGTTTATATTTTAACAGGCGAAGAAACATATTTAAATCAAGCTGAATTTATACAACAAAATACAAAATCAATTATGAATTGGGACGGAGAATTAGGTTATAAATACAAGTCATTAGTTGCAGAAGCTTCTGAGGTTTCTTCATTCAACTATGGCTCAGCTTCAAATGGTGCTTGGGTAACATGGTCAAGTGTTGCTAATGCAGAGCCTATTGCGAAGATGTATAATAACTTTGGATATGCAGATGTTGCATATTATAGAAATGTTTCAATTGAAGAATTACGTGAACAATTAGACAGTATCGGTTGTGGAGGTAAAACTCATACTGTTTATGAAAATACTGTAATCGAACAGGTAGAATAGGAGGATAAAAATGAAAGTAAAAAGATTATTCACCGCAGTATTGGCATCATTCTGTGCAGTATTTGCAGTTGGTCAATTAACTTTTGCTAATGCATCAGCAGAGGGCGTTGACATTATCGCTGCAACAAATGAAAATGAATGGTTCCATAACGAAAAAACTGAAGACCAAGGTGTTTGGACTTCAACAAGCGAAAAGGTATCAGTAGATGCCTACGGTTGTAATTATGCTATGGAGGGTGCAAATTATTTAACATCTGCAGCTCCAGCATTGGGTGCTTACGAATTTGAAGCTACAATCAAAATTACTGAATTAAACAGTGTTGAAAACCCAATGGTAGGTATAATTCCTTTATATATCGATGAAGATAACTATTTAAGTTTACAAATTAAATTTTCATATGCTGATAAATATAAAACTACAGATGCTGAAAGAGCAGATGGTCATGGTATCGAGCAATTATTATTTAGTGGTAAATATGATGGTGAAGGTAGATATATTACAACAAATCAACAACAAGAAAACACTACTTATGATGCGTTAACAACAGCATCATTAGCAGGTGCTAAGCTTAATCCTACTTCCTCTCAAGGACATAAGCTTAAGGTTCGTATTGAAGCTACATCAGCAATGGCATTAAGCTATACATGTACAATTTTCTATAATGATGTACAAATTGGTAAGACTGATGCATACTTCTATAACGCAAATCCAGTAAATCTAAGTGTAGGATTTATGGCTCAAGACGTAAAGGCCGAATTCACAGATGCTCGATTAAATGACTTTGTAGCTACAAACGCTACTACAGCATTAGCACGTGACTGGAAGCAAAATAATGGTTATACATATAGAATGCTAAATGGTGTTGATGTATGGCAATTTAACGATGACGAAAGTATTACATTTAATACTGAAGAAACAGTAGTTAACGGTAAAGAATCAGCTTATAGCGTAAGTGGTTCAAGTATCGCTGGTTATGATACTAATCGTGGTTTTACAGAAAATATTTATAAAGAAGTAGATGGATTACCTCAAAACTATCAAATTTCTTCAACATTTAAATTAAACAGCTTATCTACAGCTAAGAAGTTTAATCAAGGCTATGGTTTATTACCTTGGTATAAGGATGATTTAAACTTTGTTTATGTATCATTTAGAAGAGTAAAAACTTTAAAAACTGTAAATGAAATCGTATTATCAGGCTGGATTGAATATTCAAGTGCTGAATGTGGTCAAAATGTTTATACATTACCAAGTGATTTTGATTTTACAGCAGAGCATACATTAACTGTTAAGAAGATTAGTAATAGATTCTTTGTATATTTAGATGATATTGCTGAACCAATCCTTTCAAAGCAAATTAAGGGAACTGAAATTAACTATAATTATGGTTATGATGGATATAGCTCTAACTTTACTGCAACAAGGATCGAAGCTAAGGCAATTTATGATTCATATGATGAAATTTCTGTTTTAGATGAAGCAGGAACTAACTGGAGAGTATCAGGAGCTTCACAAACTAGCTGGATTTTTGATAACGGTACTATCCTAATTAATGCTAAGGATAATGACAATGAATTAGATAATAGATCATATATCGTTGGTTTATCAGATGTATGTGATACTAATATGGATGTTATTGTTGAGGCATCAGTTGAATTAGGAGCTGGATATTATTCAGAATTAATGTTATCTCCATATATTTATGATGAATATAATTATGCAAGAATTGGTCTTGTATGGAAGAATGGTAAGACATATGCAAGAGTTCATGCATCAACATCAGAGGATGGAGATGATCCAATTATTACTATGTACGAGGCTGAAATCCCAAGCATTGATTTATCAAATTCTATTACAGTTAAGGCTGAAAAGATTAATACAACATTAGCATTATACGTAAATGGAAATTTAGTATATGGCAAGGTAGTAGAAGGAATTTTCCAAAATAGTGTTGACTATGGTGTATATGTTTACAATATGGACATTGCAATTAGCAATTTAAGTACTGCTGGTTATAAGAAGTACGAAATCGTTCAAGTTGGTAACTGGACTACATCTGGTATGAAATATAATGAATGGACTGTTAATGAAGAAGGCTATTTAATTGGTGATGGTACATACACTGATGAAATGCAAAAGGATGAATTAGATGGCGAAAGAAACTATGCATTACAATTAAATGAGCTTGCTACAAACGGTCAAAGCTATGAAATTACTGCAACAATGAAGGCTGGTAAGCAATCAGAAGCAGAGGATAGATTAGGTTTAGTTATGTGGTATGTTGATGAAGATAACTTCATGCTTCTTTATATGGATCATTGGCGTAGTGACTCATCAGTTCCTCGTACAACTGTATATGGTAAGCTAAATGGTGAAACATTACCTACAACATTCAATCATGGTGGTTGGTTCCCTGAAGGTGATAATATCTTAGATAGTGGTTTAACACAAACTGAAGCATCACAAGTTACTGAATTCCATACAGTTAAGGTTATCAAGGAAGGCGACACATTCACATGCTACATTGATAGAACAAATTGTGGTTACATTTCTTATCGTGTTGCTGCTGGTTTACCAGATGTAACAGGTAAAAATGTTTATTCAGGTATTTATACATTTAATGATGAGGTTATCGTTTCTTCATATGATGTTACTGCAGTAGGCGGATTTAGCAAGGCTACTCTTCCTGCAGAAGCAGGCAACCCTATTACAGCTGCAGTATACCCACCAGTATTAGCTGATTATAACGAATTTGAAGCAAATGACGAATTTACAGATCCTACAGGTCCTGAAGAAATTACACCTGAAAAGGATACTACAAAGCCAACATTAAATATCACTACATCTACAACAGCAACAGCTGGTGATGAAATTGAAGTAACTTATGTTGCAAATGATAATAAGACTGCTCAAAATAATTTAGTGGTATCAATCGTTGTTAAGAAGGGCAATGTAGATGTTGCTTTAACAAATAATAAGTTTGTTGCTGAGGAAGGTACATATACAATTACTATAACAGTAACTGATGAGGCTTCAAACTCAGAAACAAAGACAATTACAATTAACGTGGCTAAGGGTGGTAATACAGAACCTGAACCTACAACTACAGAAACTCCAACTACATCTGCTAACCAAGGCTCTGATTCTTCAAGCAAGGGCTGTGGTGGTAGTGTTATAGCATCTACATTAGGTGTTACATTATTATGGGGTGCTGTTTTAGTTCTTCGTAAGAAGAAGGAAGATTAATTTGCTCTAAAAATGGCGAATATTCACATATATATTCGCCATTCTAGAAATAAAAAATATAAGAGGAGATAAAAAAATGAAAAAGAAATTTTTAGTTTTATCTACATCTTTTCTTGCAGTATTCGCAGCATTAAGTCTTTCTTTTAAGGCAAATGCAATGGAGAATTATCAAGATAAAGATGGTCAAACTCAATACGGATGGCATATTGAAGCAAATGCTACAGATTTAGATTTATGGGAGTTTGACAATGATGGTAATCCTATAGCTGACTATGCAGCTGAGGGTGACACAGCTAACCAATGGACTAACAATTATGCAATTAGAAATGTTCCTATTGGCGCTAATGATAATTATACTATGGAAGCAACTTTTACTCCTGATGCCGACTCAGATTTATCATCTGAAAGAACATATGGTTTATTAGTTTGGTATCAAGATCCAGATAACTTCCTATTATATTGGCTTCAACAAAAGCCAAAGCCTGAATGGTCAGGTCAATTTTATGGTAGAGTTGATGGCGTATTTAAGAGCTTCTATTTTAAACCAGAATATGAATTAGGTAATATTGGTTATATGGATGACTGGCGTAAGGGCGAATTCTACGATATGTGGTGGGATTCAAATTATGTTAATCCACATCTACGTGGAAATAATACAGCTATTATAACTAATACAGTTACTTTAAAGGTTGTATCTGCAGTTGAAGAAGTTACAGTTGCAGGTGTTACACAAAATTCAAGAAAATTTGAAATTCATCAAATTGTTAATGGTGTTGACTATGTAACGTCAGAATTCTTTGTAAAGGGTATTGATGAAAAATCAGGTGATTTCTATACTGGTTTATATTCAGAAAAGTTCAATATTGGAATTTCTAATTATTCATTAGCATTTGATAGTGAAGCTCAAGTTGCTGGTGCTGTTGAATCAAAGATTGAAACATTACCAAGCACAATTACTGAACTTTCACAAATCGATGGTGTAATTGATGTTGTTGCTGAATATAAGACTTTATTAGGATATAAGAGCTATATTTCTGACGCTAATAAGCAAAAGATTGAAGCATTAGATGCTCAAATTGTTCCATTTGTAGATTCAAAGATTGAAGCATTAAATCCTAATACTTCAACATATTCTGATGATGTATTGGCTTTAGAGGAATTATACTTTGAATTACCTGTTGAATATTCAGATAATTTAGAAAAGGTAGATATCTTAATTGAAGCATTAGAAAGCCTTGATTCATGGCAAGATCCAAGCATTGTAAAGCCTGAGGTTGTAATTTCTACACCAACTACTGCATATGCAGGTGAAGAGATTGAAATTGCATATACTGCAACAGATAACATTACTAAGCCAGAAGACCTAGAAATCACTGTTACAGTTAAGAAGGGTATTACAAATGTTAAATTAGAAAACAACAAGTTTGTTCCTCAAGAGGGTACATATACTGTTAAGGTTGTTGCTAAGGATGAGCATGGTAATAAGGGTGAAGCTTCTATAACTATCACTGTTACAGTTAAGGACGTTGAAGCTCCAGCAATTACTCTTACAGTTCCTGAAAATGCAAAGGTTGGCGATACTGTTAATGTTGAGTACAGTGTAACTGATAATGTATCTACAGGCTCTGATTTAGTTGTTTCAGTATCAGTAATTAAGGATAATAAGAATGTTACTTTAACTGATGGCAAGTTTGTTGCTGAGGAAGGTACATATACAATTACTATTTCTGCAATGGATGCAGCTGGTAATTTAAATCAAAAGGAAGCTACAGTTGTTGTTGAGGCTGAAAAGATTGTTGATTCAACAAAGCCTACAATTCAAATTACAACTCCAACTACTGCATCAGTAGGTGAAGATGTAATCGTTACTTATAATGCATCTGATGATACAACTCCAGCTAACAAGCTAACAGTTGTTGTTGAAGTAACTAAGGATGGTCAAAAGGTTGATACATTAGCTAATATTTTCACTGCTGAAGCTGGTACTTATACAATTAAGGTTACAGTAACAGATGAGGCTGGTAATTCTCAATCAGCAACTTCAACAGTTGTTGTTGAAGCTCCAGTTCAACCTTCAACTCCAGCAGCTAGTGGTAGCGGTTGTGGTGGTAGTGTTGTTGCATCATTATTAAGCATATCTTTATTAGGTGCAGCAATTGTTTTAACAAAGAAAAAGAAAGAAGATTAATAATTGTTCCAAATCCAAGGGTGGGCAATAGCCCATTCTTGGTAAAAATATAAAAATAAAAGGAAGGAAAAATTATGAAAACAAGAAAAATTTTATTTGCTTTATTCATGTCTTTTGTTGGTGTGATTTTAGCGTCTTGTTCAGGCTCTCATACGCATACCTTTGCAGATGCGTGGAGCAAGGATGAAACTTATCACTGGCATGCAGCAACATGCGAGCATACAAACGAAGTATCTGATAAAGCAGAACATAGTTGGAATGACGGAGTTGTAACTACTCAACCAACTATTGATGCTGAAGGTGTTAAAACTTTCACATGTAATGATTGTGGTCAAACAAAGACTGAAAAGGTTGCTAAATTACCTCATGATCATACTTATTCAAATGAATGGAGTAAGGATGCAGATTATCACTGGCATGCAGCAACTTGTACACATACTAATGAGGTTTCAGGTAAGGAAGCTCATAAGTGGGATGCTGGTCAAGTAACTCAAGAGGCTACTGAAGAAGCTCCAGGTAATACTTTATATACATGTACAACTTGTGGTCAAACTAAGAATGAAGCAATCGCTCAATTACCTCATACTCATAAGTTTGCAACAGAATGGAGTAAGGATGCAGATTATCACTGGCATGCAGCAACATGTGGTCATGAAGAAGTGGCTGATAAGACAGCTCATAATTGGAATGAAGGCGTTGTAACAACTGATCCTACTGAAGAGGCTGAAGGTGTTAAGACATTTACATGTGGTGATTGTGGTCAAGAAAAGACTGAAGCTGTTGATAAATTACCTCATACTCATAAGTTCTCAACTGAATGGACTAACGATGAAGATTATCACTGGCATGCAGCAACATGTGGTCATGAAGAAGAATACACTGATTTAGGTGAACATAGTTATGATAACGGTGTTATTACAACTGCTCCTACATGTAGCGCTAATGGTGTAAAGACATTTACATGTACAGTATGTAATTATCAATATACAGATGCTGTTCAAAAGGATTTAAATGCTCACTCATATTCAGATACTTGGACATATGATACAACTCATCACTGGCATGCAGCTACATGCTCACACAGCAATGAAATCATTGATAAGACAGAGCATGTATTTGATGAAGGTCAAGTAACAAAGGAACCTACTTATTATGAAAAGGGTGTAAAAACTTATACTTGTGAATGTGGTTATTCATATACAGAAGCAATTGATGTATTAAAGAATTATAACGACGCTAATTGGTCATACAATTATCCAAATGGTTATTACTATTTAGATGGTGCTGTAGTATCTAACGTATACCAAGATATTACAGATAAGGCAGAATCTCCATGGTTCATCTACAATTCTGATAACTATAACATTTATAATGCTACATATGGTGCACATTATATCGTAACAGTAGATATTAAGGGTACAGTAGCTAACCTAAATCATACTACATTATTAGCAGGTGCTGTAGTATGGTATCAAGATGCTGATAACTATATAGTATTTGGTGCTCACTGGGCTGAAAAGGATCGTCCTGGCGATATTCGTTCATTCTGGTTTAAGGGTCAAATTGATGGTAAGGATTTTACTACTAGTGACTGGTGGTGTGATAACTCAGCTATTTTACCAGCTGATGGAATTTCAATTAAGATTACTAAGGTGAAGGATACATTCTCATTTGAAGCATATAATGGTTCTAAACTAATTAAGTCTGGTACTGCTCAAATTAAAGGTACTGATACAGCTACATCTAAGGTTGGTGTAATTGGTTTAAATGATGTATTCTCATTTACTAATTTCGAGGTTGAAGAATTCACTCCAGCTCCAACAGTTTATACAGCTACAATTGATAATGTTGGTCATAGATTAGAATTAAGCAATGTTGATAACACATTCTTATTAATTCAAGGTAATGAAGAAATTACTGGTACTTATGAAGTTCTAGGTAGACAAGTACTTTTAACATTAGCTGATGAAAGCGTAATCGAATTAAAGGTAACTGCTGAAATGACATTTACATATGTTGTTGAAGAGGTTCAAGTTGCAAGCGTACCTGTTAAGCCAGGTGAAATGGTATTAGTTGCTGATGCTATGTTAGGTGACTATGAAATTTCATTTGATGTTGCTGGCTTAGCTGCTCAAATAGGTTCAGATGTTGAATTCAGATTCTATGCTTGGTATGTTGATGAAAATAATTATGTAGAAGTTTGTGTTGAATGGAGCTCAGGAGATAGACCTCATGAAATTAGAGCAATTCATACAAAGGGTTATATAAATGGTGAGTTCATTGGTTGGAATGAAAACTGGGGTGATAATCCAAGTAATAATACTTTACCTGCTGACGGCTTCAAACTAACAGTTAAGAAGACTGGTAAGGAATTCTCTCATACATTAACATGTGCAAATGGTGTTACTAAGTCTAAAACAGTTTCAGTTAATATTGATACAACTGCTCAATATTCAGTATTTATGGGTGCAATGAATGACACATTCGCTGTTAGCAATATCGTATTAAAACCATATACTGTAACTCCAGAATCAACTGTTAATGTTATTAATAATATGACAGGTGATTATGAGGTTACTTATAATGTATCTGGTTTAGCTACACAAATAAGTTCAAATGTTGAATTTAGATTCTATGCATGGTATGTTGATGAAAATAATTATGTAGAAATTTGTGTTGAATGGAGCTCAGGAGATAGACCTCATGAAATTAGAGCAATTCATACAAAAGGTAATATAAATGGTTCATTCATTGGCTGGAATGAAGACTGGGGAGACAATCCAAATAATAATACTTTACCAGTAGATGGCTTCCAATTAACAGTTAAGAAGGCTGGTAATGTATTTACTCATACATTAACATGTCCAAATGGTGTTGTTAAAACTAAGTCTGTTACAGTTAACATTGATGCTAATGCTCAATATTCAGTATTTATGGGTTCAATGGGTGATACATTTACAGTTGAAAGAATTTTAAAGGCTGAATATGAAGTAGAAGAGGATACAAGCTTCAAGGTTACTCCAGAATCTACTTATGAATTAGCTGCTTCAAAAACTGGTGATTATGAAATTACAATTGATGTTGAAGGTTTAGCTACTCAAATAGGTTCAAATGTTGAATTCAGATTCTATGCTTGGTATCTTGATGAAAACAATTATGTAGAAGTTTGTGTTGAATGGAGCTCAGGAGATAGACCTCATGAAATTAGAGCAATTCATACAAAGGGTTATATAAATGATGAATTCATTGGTTGGAATGAAGACTGGGGAGACAATCCAAGTAATAATACTTTACCAGTAGATGGCTTCAAGCTAACAGTTAAGAAGACAGGTAATTCATTCTCTCATACATTAGTATGCTCAAATGGTGTTACTAAGTCTAAAACTGTTACAGTTAACATTGATACTACAGCTGAATATACAATTAAGCTTGGTGCAATGAATGACACATTTACTTGTGACAACGTATTAGGTTTATAATTAACCAATAATTATAATTAATAAAAATTTATAATTAGCTTATAGATAGGTAATATCCCCCTAGATATTCCTAGGGGGATATATACCATTCTTATCGTTATTACTGAATATAAAATCTTGTATTTAGTAATAACCATAAGAGTGGTTAATAAAATTTGAAAGGATAATATTTTATATTATTGTAGGTGTTTTATATGGCAAATTTAAGTTTAAAAAATGTAAATAAAATCTATCCAAATGGTGTTCAAGCGGTATTTGATTTTAATTTAGATATTAATGATAAGGAGTTTATCGTATTTGTTGGTCCATCTGGATGTGGTAAGTCTACTACACTTCGTATGATTGCTGGTCTTGAAGAAATTTCATCAGGTGAATTAATTATTGATGGCGAGGTAATGAATGAGGTATTACCTAAGGATAGAGATATAGCGATGGTATTCCAAAATTATGCATTATATCCACATTTAAGTGTATATGATAATATGGCATTTGGATTAAAGATGAGAAAATTCCCTAAAAAGGTAATTAAGGAAAAGGTAGAATTAGCTGCAGAAATTCTTGGCTTAACTCAATACCTAAATCGTAAGCCAAAGGCTTTATCTGGTGGTCAACGTCAACGTGTTGCCTTAGGTAGAGCGATTGTAAGAGAAGCAAATGTATTCCTAATGGATGAGCCTTTATCAAATCTAGATGCTAAGCTAAGAGTTCAAATGCGTGCTGAATTAATTAAGCTACATAAAAGCTTAGACGCAACTACTATTTATGTAACACACGATCAAATTGAAGCTATGACAATGGCATCACGTATCGTTGTTATGAAGGATGGTTATATTCAACAAGTCGGAGCACCAAAAGAGGTTTATAATAATCCTGCAAATGTATTCGTAGCAAGCTTTATTGGTACACCACCAATGAACTTTGTTAATGGTAAGATTGATGCAGAAGGAAATTTTGTATCTACTAATGGACAATTAAAGCTAGTAGTACCACAATCTAAGGTTGCTGTATTAGAAGAAAATGATTTAGTTGATAAGCCTATAATTTTAGGTGTAAGACCTGCTAACATTACTGATGATATTGAATATATTAATGCTCATAAGGAATGTGCATTTAAGGCTAAGGTTGATGTTGCCGAATTATTAGGAGATGAAACTAATGTTTATGTAACAATCGAGGACTCTATTGTTTGTGCTTCAGTTGAACCACGTGCTGATATTGAAATGGATTCAATAATTGAGCTAGCTATAAATACAGAAAAGTGCCATATTTTTGATGTAGAAACTCAAAAATGCTTAACAAAAATATAAAATTTAAGTTATATATAAATCTAATTTTAGGGTTTTAAAAATAAATAAATATTAAATTATAGCCCGATTAGTAATAATCGGGTTATTATCAATATATAATGAGGTATTACTATGAGAATATATAAGCAAATTTTAGGTAATGTAACAACAATTACTATAAGTAAGGATAATGGCTTTATGGTATCATTATCTACCTTAGGTGCTTCAATTTACGATTTGAAAACTAAAGATAGAAATAATAACATAGAATCTATTGTTTTATATCCTACAGATATTAATGAATTTTATAATTCTGATGGATATTATGGTAAAACAGTTGGTAGATTTTCTGGAAGAATTGATAATGCTAAATGTATGATATCAGGCAAAGAATATATACTTGAGAAAAACTGGAATGGTGTAAATTCATTACATGGAGGATATGAAGGAATTTCATTTCAAAATTTTGAATATGAAATAGAAGAGCAAGAGGATTTATGCAGAGTTATTTTTACATATTTAGAAAAAGAGAATATTCTTCCTGGAGATGTTTCTTATAAAATAATATATGAAATAAATAAAAATATAGATGAAATTAATGTAGTATTTAACGCTACTACAAATAAAGAAACAATTGTAAATTTAACAAATCATACATATTTTAATTTATCAGGAGATTTAAAGAATACTGTAATGAACCAATATTTAAAATTATATTGTGATAAATATACTAATTTAAATAATGATTTAATAACAATTAGTATTGATCCAGTTAATGATGTATTTGATTTTAGGAATATGCATGAAATAGGAAAATATATTAATGATGAATCAATTCAAAATCATATTGCTAAGGGATATGACCATTGCTGGTTAAAGGATGATTTAAATGAGGCATTAATAGCTGAATTATATGATGAGGCAAGTGGTAGAAGGCTATCAGTTAGAACATCATATCCTGCAATAGTATGCTATGCTGGATGCTATCCTAAGGAATTTGATTTCAATCATGGAGTTAAAATCCAAAAGCATCATTCTATATGCTTAGAATGTCAATTTGTACCTAATGGTATTAATATGAATGATGTAGATAAGGCCATTTTAAAGCCAGGTGAGATTTATAATCATTATATAAATTATAGATTTGAAACGGAGAAATAATATGAATAAGGATTTATTAAAATTAAAATATAATAATGTGTTTAAGGAAGAAAATGATTTAAGATATTATTTTTCACCAGGTAGAATTAATGTTATAGGTGAGCATATAGATTATAATGGTGGTTTAGTTTTTCCTTGTGCAATTTCGTTAGGTACATATGCAGTAGTATCCTTAAGAAATGATAGTAAGTGTGTATTATATTCAGAGGGCTTCCCTAAGGATTTGCATGAATTTGATTTAAATTCAGAATATTTAAAAAATAATGATTGGGCAGATTATGTTAAGGGTGTCTTAAGTGAAATAAAGGCATTAGGATGCAATGTGTCACAAGGCTTTAATGCATATGTATATGGTAATCTACCTAGAGGAGCAAGTGTGTCGTCAAGTGCTTCATTAGAATTACTATTTGCTGAAATAGTAAAGGATTTAAATAATTTAAATTTATCATATTTAGAATTAGTTAAAATAAGCCAAAGAGCTGAAAATAATTTTGTTGGATTACGCTGTGGTATTATGGACCAATTCGCTATTGGTATGAGTAAGAAGGATCATGCAATCTTATTAGATTGTGCAACAATAAAATATGAATATGTTCCTTTAGAGCTTAAGGATAATGTTATTCTAATAATGAATACTAATAAGAGTAGAAAATTAGTTACATCTAAATATAATGAAAGATGTGATGAATGTGCTGAAGGCTTAAAGCTAATTGTAGATAATTATAAGAAGGTTAATTATTTATGTGAGCTAGAAGCATCTGACCTAGATGCAATTAAATCTATTATTCCAAATCCTGTTGTATATAATAGAGTTAAGCATGTTGTTACAGAAATGGATAGAGTTAAAAAGACATATTCAGCACTTAAGGAAGGTAACCTAGTATTAGTGGGTGAATTATTAAATGGATCTCATAAATCATTAAAGGAGGATTATGAGGTTACAGGCTTAGAGCTTGATACAATTGTAGAGCTTGCTCAAAAGGAAGCTGGTGTATTAGGTGCTAGAATGATAGGTGCAGGCTTTGCAGGCTGTGCAATCGCAATTGTTAAAAAG
This sequence comes from Anaeroplasma sp., assembly GCA_045631605.1. Taxonomy (GTDB): domain Bacteria; phylum Bacillota_I; class Bacilli_A; order Acholeplasmatales; family Anaeroplasmataceae; genus Anaeroplasma. The sequence continues at coordinate 1,455 of JAZQVB010000116.1, read as the reverse complement.
GATGCGGTTGAGCAGGTTAAGCTAAATGTTTCTAAGGGCTATAAGGAAATCATTGGATATGATTGTGAAATTTTAGTTGCAGAAACTAATGATAGAACAAAGAGAATTTAAGGAGAGATTGTATGAAGGTATTAGTTACAGGTGGAGCTGGTTATATTGGCTCTCATGCAGTTAAGGTTTTATTAGATAAGGGATACGATGTTGTAGTAGTTGATAATTTAACTACAGGTCATATTGAGGCAGTTGATAAAAAGGCTAAGCTTTATGTTGGTGATATTGCCGATGAGGAATTTATGCATAAGGTATTTACTGAAAATGAAATAAAGGGTGTAATTCATTTTGCAGCATTCTCTTTAGTTGGTGAATCAATGACTAATCCATATAAATATTATGAAAATAATGTTAGTAAAACTAACCATTTATTAAAATCAATGGTTGAGCATAATGTTTTAAATTTAGTATTCTCATCAACTGCAGCTACATATGGAGAACCAGAAAAGACTCCTATTGTTGAAATAGACCCTCAAACACCAACAAATGTATATGGTCAAACAAAGCTTGCTATGGAGCATATGATTGCTTGGTATGGTAAGGCACATGGCTTAAATAATGTAGCTCTAAGATACTTTAATGTTGCTGGTGCGATAGAGGATGGCTCTATTGGTGAGGCTCATAACCCAGAGACTCATTTAATTCCTATTATTTTACAGGTAGCAAATGGTAAAAGAGAAAAAATTAGTGTTTTTGGTAATGATTATAACACTAAGGATGGAACATGTATTAGAGACTATATTCATGTTTTAGATTTATGTGAGGCTCACGTATTAGCCTTAGAATATTTATTTGCTGGAAATAAGAGTGATAATTTCAATCTAGGCTCAGGAGAAGGCTTCTCAGTTCTTGAAATGATTGAGGCTGCAAGAAGGGTTACTAATCATCCTATTCCAATGGTTGTTGCTGAAAGAAGAGCAGGAGACCCTGCAGTATTAATAGCTTCAAGCTCTAAGGCAAGAAATATATTAGGATGGAAGCCTAGTAGAGAAAATATTGAAACTATGATTAAGGACGCATGGTGCTGGGAACAAAATAAAAGATATTAAGCGGTGTGAAGTATGAATATAAATTATTTAATTAATCAATTATTAGATTATGCTTTGAAAAATAATTTTATTGAAGAAATAGATGTAATTTATTGTGCTAATAAATTAATAAATATCTTAGGAATTAAAACATTTTCTAGAGTTGAGACAGCAGAAATAGAAATAAACAAATTATTAGAACAAATATGTGATTATGCATATGAGAACAATATAATTAATAGTAATGATGTTACTACATATGATTTATTTGATACATATATTATGGATGCTGTAATGCCAAGACCATCAGAGGTATTAAATAAATATCAAAGCTTATATAAAAATAATGTATCTGATGCAACTAATTATCACTACG
>JAZQVB010000115.1:0-12220 GCA_045631605.1 Anaeroplasma sp. | reverse complement strand
ATAGCATCGTAGAGGATATTGCTATAATTAAAAATAATAAAACCATAATTATTAAGGCTATAATAATTGATATTATCCTTCTGTTTATTTTATAATCTATTTCATTATTAGTAATTAATTGACCAACCTTTAAAAAATGATAATAAAGAGTAGAAGACGAGTAAATACTTGATACAAATAAAAATATATTAAATGATAGCCTACTATTATATTTAAATATATATACTAATATATTCTTTAATTCTTCATTATTTATTATCTTATTAATAAGTGAATTATAATCTACAAATCCACTAGTAATACTAGTAAATAAGAAAATATATGCTCCCCCATTTACCAAAATAAAAAAGCATAATGAGCTGGCAAATGTTGTAGCGTTTGATTCAATAATAAAATTAATTATATTTTTTATTATTTTCATTATAATCACCAGTATTATTATGCTTATTATTAATTTTTATATTCTATTTGTAACAATAGTTAGATCCTTAATATATCCTGCAAGTTCTGTTGAAAAATCATGAGCTCTTGAGATATATGTCCAGTTATTACTTGCTGTAGAAGGAATATTCATTCTTCCCTCACTATCAGAAAGACCTAAATAATCCTGAAGTGGAATAATACAATATTTTGTATTTTGCTTCATACAGAATTCAATCATTTTTAAATTTGGTCTATCTGGGAATGTAATACCACATAATTTATCAATTAAAGCCTTATATTTCTTATCAAGAGTATGATAGAAAGACATAATAGTCTGATTATCATGTGTACCAGAATATATTATATCATTCTCCTTATATCCTCTTTTTAAAGGACAGCCCTTTCCATCTGATAATTCAAATTGAAATATCTTCATTCCTGGATATCCACAATCCTTCATTAGTTTAAAAACATCCTTTGTTAGGAATCCTAGATTTTCAGCAACGATATTTGCCATAGGACATTCCTTTTCAATAGCCTTAAATAAGCTATATCCAGGTCCTTCAACCCAATAACCATTACGAGCTGTTTCATCTGTATATGGTATTGAATAATAGCCTGCAAAGCCTCTGAAATGATCTATTCTTAAAATGTCAAACATCTTTAATGAATGCTTAACTCTTTTTACCCACCATGAATAATTATCATTCTTCATTTTCGTATAATTATATAATGGATTGCCCCATAATTGTCCATCCTCAGAGAATGCATCAGGCGGACAACCTGCAACTCTAATTGGAGTTAATGCGTCATCTAATTGGAAATTACTTGGTTTGCTCCAGCAATCTGCTGAATCATATGCACAATAAATAGGCATATCACCCATAATAGATATTCCCTTTTTATTTGCATATTTTTTTAATTCCATCCATTGCTTATAGAATAGGAATTGATAAAATTTTTGTTCTGTAATTTTATCGCGACCCTCCCAATCCTCTTGTAACCATCTTAATGATTCAGGATTACGGAATTTAAAATCGTCATACCATGTGTTCCAAGCTCTATTTTCTTGTTCAGCCTTTAAAACCATAAACATAGCATAATCATTTAGCCAATAGTCTTCATTAATAACGAATTCTTCAAATTCATCAATTAATAAGTCCTTATTTAAATATGCCTTATGTAAAATTTGATATCTTGTATCAAACAAATTACCATAATTAATTCTTGTAGTTTCTACCTTATAAGGTAAATCCTCTTCTTTTAACAATCCGTATTCTACCAATAAATCTAAATCAATAAAATATGGATTAAAGGCAAACGCTGAAAATGATGCATATGGAGAATCACCATATGATGTTGGACCAATTGGCAAAATTTGCCATATTTTTTGTCCACTTTTCTTTAAAAAGTCAACAAAATCATAAGCTGCCTTTCCTAAGCTTCCAATTCCGTAATTACTTGGAAGACTTGAAATATGTAATAAAATTCCTGCTTGTCTCATTATACTTCCTCTTTTTTTATTTCCTCAAGAAGCTTTAGCTCCTCTTTAGTAAATTGATAATTTTCAAGTAAATCTGGTCTTCGCAAATATGTTCTACGAAGGCTTTCCTTTTTCCTAAATAAGCTTATATTCTTATGATTACCGCTTAATAAAACATCTGGAACCCTCATACCATCATATTCAATAGGCCTAGTATATTGTGGATATTCAAGTAATCCTGTAGAAAAAGAATCATCCTGATGACTTTCCTCCTTAATTGCATTTTCAAGCAATCTTATAACACTATCAGATATTACCATAGCTGGTATCTCGCCACCAGTTAATACGAAATCACCAATTGATATTTCTTCATCAACATAAGTTCTTATTCTTTCATCAAATCCTTCATAATGACCACATAAAATTATAATTTCTTCCTTTTCCTTAAGCTCTAATGCAATACCTTGATTATATCTTCTACCTTGTGGTGTCATCATAATAACATGCGAATTATCACTTTTATTGGCCTTAATGCATCTGTCAATAACATCAACAGCTAATACCATTCCTTGACCACCACCACATGGTGTATCATCAACATGTCTATGCTTTGACAATGAATAATCTCTAATATCTATAACCTCTATTTCGCATACACCCTTAGCTATTGCACGCTTAATAATGGATTCATCCTTAAAGGCATTAAACATTGCTGGAAACAACGTTAAAATTTTTATTTTCAAAATAATCCCTCTATTTCTTTAATAACAATCTTATCATTAACATCTAAAACAAACTCATTAATAAATGGCACTAACACATTTTTACCATTATATTTAACAACTAAATATTCAGCCTGTGGTAGTTCTCTAATTTCAACCACAACACCTCTATCTGCCCCATCCTGATTAACTACGCTTAAGCCGATTAAATCACTATAATAATATTCATGCTCATCTAATTCATTAGTTCTATCTAATTCTGATACATAAACATCATCACTATGATACTTTTCAACTAAATTAATATCTTCAAGCCCTTCAAAAGAAACTAAATAATAGTTACCAAATACTGAAGCCTTTTTAACCTTAACCTCTTCATAATTTCCTTTATGGAATATATATAATCGACTACCCTTAAAAAATCTATCAAAATCAGTTAAAGGCTTGATTTTTAAATCTCCCTTTATTCCATGAGTTGTCATAACATGACCACATTTATAAAACTTCATAAAAACACCTCAATTTCTACTATAAATTATAATAGAAAACAACTTAAAAAACCATATTTTTTTACATTTAAAGAAAAATAAAAAGAGGATTTCTCCTCTTAATATTATTATTTACTATCGATATCTAGATGTATCTTTTTACCTTCCTTAGAAGCACCAGCATATAGCACAGTACGAATGGCCTTTGCGATTGTGCCACCCTTACCAATTACTCTACCTAAGTCGTTAGGATTTACCTTAACTTTATATTCAAGGTTTGTCTCACTGTCTTTTACGCAAATTATTTCTACATCCTGAGGATAGGCTACTAAAGGAAGAATTAAGCTAGAAATTAACTCTTCAAACTTTATCATAGTAAAACCTCTTATTACTTAGATAAAATATTGTTTTGGATTAAGATAGCTTTAACTGTTTCAGTTGGTTGAGCACCCTTTGCTAACCATGCCTTAACTAATTCAGCATCTAAATTAACTGTTGCAGGATTAGTTAATGGATTGTATGTACCTAAGATTTCTAAGAACTTACCGTCACGAGGAGATCTTGAATCAGCAGCAACAATACGATATTTTGGAGCCTTATGTGCACCAAATCTTTGTAATCTAATTTTAACCATTTTAAATACACTCCTTGTATAAATTTTTTATTCAACGCTAGTATTATATCACATAAAAAAAGCCTGTCAAGTATTTTTTCTTGACAGGTTAACTTTTTTTACAAATTTATCATTTTTGTAAGTGTAAATTTATTAGAAATAGACAATTTAAGCTCATTAATATCATCAGTAAGCCTTTTTTGGATAATTTGTTCAAGCTCTAAATATCTAATAACCTCAGGCTTAGAATATAACGCTTGTTTTTTCTCAACAAATTGTCTTTGTATTTCTTTGATTTCTGGTCTAAATTCCATATATTCCTTCATTTCTATATACTTAGCTTCTATAGTTTTCATAGATATAATTAAGCTAGCATACTTTTTATCTATAACCTTTTTTAATTCAACTAATTCCTTAAATTCATCTAATGATGATAATTCATCCATATATAAATCTATAATATCATACATAATATTCACCACACTGATTATACAAATAATTATAATTTTTTTCAACTATTAAATAATCCTGCAAATGTACTTGCAAGTAATATCTTATTTTTTATTCCCTCTAATTTATCAACACTTCTAATTTTCAAATTTTCCTTAGCCTCAGCAATAAAATATTTAAGCATTGAAGGATTATAATATAATATTTTATACCACCTAGGATTATACCTTAAATACATTAACAAATCGATATTTCGATGCAAATAGCTCATCCACTCCATCAATACCACTCATCAAATCTTTTATCAAATAGTGGATCACCTGTAGACTTCTTCGCAAGCGCAGTAGCTGTACCACCAGCACCTAACGATCCAATAAGCTCTAAGACCTTTTGAATTGACGTTACAGTTTTAGTAACCTGATCAGGATTAATCTTTTTTACATATCCCATAACATTCTTTATTAAATCTTCTGTTTGTGTATTACTCTTTGTTTCTGTTTTCTTTTCCTCTACAGTCACTTCGGGTTCTGTAAAAGCACTCTCACCTAATATTACAAAATCCTCATATAGCTGCTGCCATGTTTTTTTATTTGAATATACTTCTTGCTTCAATAAGGGATGCTTTTTTACAAATTCTTTAAATTCATCAAGCTTTTGACTCACAATAATCTCCCCTTATTTTATTATATGAGGCTTAACTTCTTTTTGCGATATTACAAATTCAATAAATGTTATAAAAATGAAATAAAATCCTATTATAAATAATGAGGCTATAAAAAGCGTAGCTATTTTACTAAAGCCAAATATTAATGTAGCTATTAATATACTAGAAAAATACATAGATGAAAATAATGATATAACACTTATAATAATAGACTTCATATTAGATATAAAAATCTTTATTTTACCCTTATATAATATAACATATGCAAATAGCATAGTAACTGTTATAGATAAGGCTGTTGATATTATGGCAGCCTGATAACCAATACTTGGAATCAATATAATATTAAGTATAACCTTAGCAACTGCGCTTATTAATGTTGAAAATATAATAAAATTGAATTTAGGCATTCCTTGAGAAACGCCAATTATTATTTTATAGAATCCTATAAAAAATATTAATATAGCTACATCCTTTAAAACATAATAATTGCCATCACTATAAATTATAGAATATATATCCTTACTATATACTGTAAATATATATATAACAGGAATTAAAAAATATATTGCCACTTTTGTTATTTTATAAGCTATTTTATTGGCTTCATCTATTTTATTGTTTTTATAAAGCATATTAATTTTAGGCGTTATTGCTCCTGCAATTGATTGACAAATTATTATAGGAATAAATATTAGCCTAGTTGTTTCAAACATATATGCGGTATATAGATGAGGATCTATTTTAGATAATGTTATTGTATCTATTATTTGATATATAGTAAAAAAGAAGGTTGCAGTACCAAATGGTATTATTGATTTATATAATATTGGTATTACATTGATTTTCTTAGATTTTTTTAAATAATATTTAATTGTAAAGGATAACAATATAATTAATGATATTATCTGTGATAATACGAATATCAAAAAAATTTTAGGGATAGATTGTGCTGTTATATCATTAGATATTAATACAAATAATATAATTTTAATTGTATACTCAAGTATTAATGATATTGCTGATGGCAGCATTTTCAAGTTCCCCTGTAAAAATCCCTTATAAAATGATATTAACGGATAGATAAATAGGGATAATGAGCCTGTTTGAAGATTTTTCATTATAATTATGTATTCCTCATTTGTATATCCTGTATATAGAGTTACCTTTAATATAAAATCATTAAATAAATTTAGTATTAAAACATATATTATTCCCAGTACAAGAAATATTATTGTAGATTTTTTTAGTAAATAGCTTGCTTCTTCATCCTTATTTTCAGCCAAAAGAGTACTAACCGCCTTACTAGCACCAGGTATTAGACCAAAGCCTGCTAAATCTAAAAATAGGCTATATGGAATATAAGCATATGTATATAAATGTAATCCTATTGGCTTTAATTTACTAGCTAAAAGGAAAATAAATATAAGCGATATAATTTTACTTGAGACCTGGCCAACAACTAAAATTAGACCTTGTGTAATTGCCTTCTTTTCCATCCTAACACCCTTTACTATTATTATCATAATATATAAATTTTAAACATATTATATAGTGGTGATAGTATGTTTAATAAGCTTAAGGGAAATGAAAATAATTATGAATATTACGAAAACATGCAAATGAATAGAATTTATTATGAGCTTGAGGAAATTAATCGAAGACTTAGAAATTTAAACAACAGATTAAGGCGTGTAGAGGAATTTCTAGGATTAACAATGCAAGAAAAAAAAGAATAGGCTAATAACTAAGATATTAACTCTATTTTTCATAAAATAATACAGGAGGTGAGATAATGTTTTATCAAGCACCAGGCTATGGATACAATTACTGTATGCCATCAAATAACCCTTGCTGTAACACAAATAGACGTGGTGGTAATGGTTACGCTTTAATTCTTGTATTATTTATTCTTCTTGTAATAATCGGCGCTGCGAGATGGTAATTTAATTTTTTTTATGATATAATACTTTTCGGGTGATATTATATGTATTTAGCGAAAGATATTGTAAAAGAAGGAAGCCAAATTTTAAAAACTGTTTCTAGTAAGGTTAATTTCCCTTTATGTGCTGATGATTTAGCTTGTATTAGAGGCTTATATGAATATATGATTGTTTCAGGTGTAGATGAGCTAGTTGAAAAATTCAAAATTAGACCTGGAGTTGGTATTGCTGCACCTCAAGTAGGTGTAAACAAAAGAATGTTCGCAATCAACTGTAACGACTTTTTAGACGAAAATAATACCAAATATATGTATGCTTTTATCAACCCTGTAATTGTTGCCAAAAGCAAAGAAATGGTTTATTTACCTGGCGGAGAAGGCTGCTTATCTGTTGAAAGAGAAACAAATGGATTTTTAACTCCTAGACATTTACAAATAAAAATTAAATCTGCAATATATGATTATAATACTGGCAAAATCAAAAATGTTCAAATGACATTATTTGGTTATCCAGCAATTGTATTTCAACATGAATATGATCATTTAGATGGTATATTATATACTGATAAGATGTTCACAGAGGACGAAATAAATGCTGAACCACTTTATATTATTGAAGATGATAATGAGGAATAATAGAGGGAAACCTCTATTTTTTTATACACAAAGAAAAAAGAGAGTATCTTTACTCTCTTATACACAAATCCATTCAACCTCTTCTGCCTCATTTGCTTCAGGCATATTTAAAATTGATATCATATTTAATATTACCTGTTCAGGTACATATCTAGTTCTTGAATTATTTCTAGCTAGATTTGTTTTTAAATCTGTTTCTAAAAATATAAGCTTAACATAGGCATTATAATCATGAAATAGCCTTAATTGTTTATCTCTAATTAAATTAGTTAAATTTGTAGCGTTCCAAATGAACATTTTTTTGTTTCTAAGAAATTCTTTAGCCTTTTCCTTAGCTTCATTAGCTACAATACTTTGATTATCGGTTGGATTTATATTTAATTCTTCTCTAATGTCATCTAAGGATATAACTGGAGTATTAGGATAATTTTTCTTTATATACGTATCCTTCCCTGTTCCAGGTAATCCACAAATTAATATGACATTACAACTACTAGCGTTATATAGTTCTTGATATGGCCATATATTTTCTGAATTTAAGTATTGATATTTTGTATATGAATCCTTAAATTTAAATTCATTTTCATAACAATTTAATTCCTTTGCTTTATCAATAAATAGCTCTAAATTAATTAAATTATCATCCTTGTAATCACAAATTCTCCCTAATATATCTGCCTTACATACTATTGATAATAGCTTAATATTATAATATGTAGTTAGTTTTGAATTTAATGATAACTCAATAACCTTTTTGTCTAAATTATCATATTCACGAACTGGATGAGAGTGATTTTTAACAATAAAACAAATGGCTTCTCTAAATTCTTGATATTCTTTTTTACCTGATATTCCTAAATGTACCCAAAAATATTCTCTCAACATCAAAGAGCCAGTCAATGCATGCTTAAGCGATGTAATCTCACCATCTATTTCCTTAGTACATACAATCTTACCTATATCATGAAATAAAGCTGATAAAAACACAATAAGTTTTTCATAATTAGATAAGCTTATATATTCCGGTAGCTTTATTAGCTCCTCACATACCATTAAAGTATGTTTTAATACATTACCCTCTCCATGCCATTTAAGTTCTTGATTAGTATTTTCTAATTTACTTACATATGGCTTTAATATTCCATTTTTAATTAATTGCCAATCTATTTTATCTTTAGGTAAATATTTATATAATTTATCAATATTATTCATATTAAAATAGCTCTACAATTTCTTTATTTATTTTATTAGGAATAATAGTTCTATCAAGCCAATGCGTTTCAGAGGCAGTTACTGTTTGCAAAAATGAATATCTAACATATTTCATTCTACCTACAACCACACCATCCTCCTCAACCTTTATATATAAGCCCTCCATTAAATTAGAATTATCAGTTTCTAAAAGTATTTTTTCAGGATCCTGGCCAGCCTTAATAGCCTCAGCCTTTAAATTTTCTAAATGATTTTCCGTTTTAAAATGTGATGGTCCTAAATAAGACAATATTTCATCCATCTTATTAAATTTGCCACTAGCTAATACAAGTACACTACAAACAGGTAAATCCTTTAGCATTTCGTGTCTAGTCTTTGTGTCTAAAAATACGTTATTTTCCTTATCATAGATATCAAATTCCATAAAGTAGTGCGGCAAATTATCATAATATACAGTATGCTTAGCATATAACCATTCACCATACATTACATATCTATTTTTAAGCACATTATAAAATGCCTCTTTATGTGCCATTGCCCATTGCTTAAATAGATTATAATGACGTTCTCTATATCCACCAGTTAAATAATGACCTCTACTTTGAAGTAACAATTCGCCCTGACTATCAAAAGAAATTGCAGTATTGGCTCCATCAACCTTTTCTTCAATAACTATATATTTATTTTTTATTTCTTTAAATGGAATCTGACTTAAATCTTCATCACCCTTTTGAAGACGTGATCCTTCTAAATGTCTTGTTCTTGGATATTTAAAAATTGTATTCATATTATCACTTCCTTGCGATTAAAATTAAATGTCCTAACACACCTGAAAATTTCAAATTTGTAATACCAAAGGAATTAAAATCATTAGTTAAAATTTCTTTAGTTAACAAATGAATATGCTCAGGGTTATTATCCTCCTTAGATGGAACAGATATAATTATATACTCCTTTGATATTCTTATTGCGTTTTCCAACGCATCCTTATAATTAGGAATATGCTCCAAAACCTCTAATAATGTAACAACCTGATATTTATTGTCATCATATTGGGCTGTGCATATATTATCTTTTAGCACAGTTAAATTAGAAATTCCACCTAATTGAAGATATTTTAGGAATTTAATTCTATCATCTAATATATCTATTGACAATATATCTATATTAAAGTTTTCACATAACAAAGGAAATAAAAATCTACCAACACCACTACCTACATCAAGTAAACTATCCGGATATATACTTTTTATAAAACCTAATACAACATTTACTCTTGGCAAAATATTCTTTTCTTTAAAATGATATAATTTTAAATTAAGTTTTTTGCCAATTTCTTCATATCTGTTAATATCATTTTCATCTATATTTAAAATATCCTTTGCTATTAAATTTTCATACGAATAAATATTATTTTCAATTATGTAACCCTTGATATAAGCACACATAAGATGATACATATCATACATAAAATCACTCCCTAGAAAAAAAGCCAATAAACAATAGCTTATTGGCTTAATTATTTTTAATAGTTAGTTTTGTGAACTTCAAAATAAGCCTTTGGATGCTTACATACTGAACATACAATTGGAGCTGCAGTAGCAACTACAACGTGACCACAATTTCTACATTCCCACATAACAATTCCTGCTTTTTCAAAAACTTGGTTAGTTTCAACATTATTTAATAATGCACGATATCTTTCCTCATGTCTTTTTTCAATTGCAGCAACACCACGGAATTGTTCTGCTAAATCATGGAATCCTTCTTCATCAGCCTCACGTGCCATACGATCATACATATCAGTCCATTCAAAGCTTTCACCTTCAGCAGCATGAAGTAAATTTTGAGCTGTATCTCCTAATTCACCTAAAGCCTTAAACCAAAGCTTAGCATGCTCCTTTTCATTTTCAGCCGTTTCTAAGAAAATTGCAGCAATTTGTTCATAACCAGCTTTCTTAGCAACACTTGCAAAATATGTATATTTATTTCTTGCTTGAGACTCTCCAGCGAAAGCCTCCCATAAATTCTTTTCTGTTTTTGTTCCAGCATATTTATTTGCCATAATCGTATTCCTCCTTATAAATATATTATACCATAATTAATTTTTAACTTGCAATATTTTTTATGATGCTATACCAATTACATCATCAACAGGTAAACTAAATGCAATTCCTTGACCAGGCGAATTTAATCCTACATTTTTGTAAATTGCATGTAGTATATCATCCTTAATATCCTTTTTAACTAAAATTAAAACTATTTCCTTTTCAGGCTCAATAGTAATACCAAATTTAACTTCAGCATCCTCGCGTGCACTACCTCTAGCGTGGATAATTGTACCACCCTTAGCACCACATTCACGTGCTACACTCATAACAGTATCAGAGAAACCTGCGTTTACAATACAAATTATTGTTTCATATAAATTACTCATTATTCACTCTTCCCCTTTTCTAAATTATTACATAAATATTTATAGATTGATACACCAATCATTGAAGAAATAGGTATTGTAAATGCAATTCCCTTTCCGTTCTTTGTCTTAAAATATTTATCCTCAAAGGCTATTGTAATATCTTTAATTTTATCTTCTCTTACAACACTTATAATTACTGCCTTATTAGTTTCATTTAATCCTAAAAATTGTAGCATCTCACTTGGAGCTGTACCCTCAGCATAAATTACAGTTTGTAAATTAATTTCATATCCTTCTAATACATCTAAGAAGAATTGAGCCTTACTTCTATTAATAATAGTAACTAAAATCTTTAGTTTTTGAGGAGCCTCTAATGCTTGGGAAACTTGATTGTTTTTCTTATTTTTACTTTCCATACATTATCCTCCTACATAAAATTAATAATTTGCTCATCATCAGCTTCGAAAATCTTCTTCATTCTGATCTTTTCTTTTGCATGCTTTTGAACTACAGCCTTAAAGCCTAATAGCTGAATAGTAATAAGCGGTGTCAAAGCAACCATTGATACAACACCAAACGCATCAATCATTACACTATCTGCACCTTGTAATACTACACAAGCACCAATTGCGAAAGGTAATATAAAGCTTGATGTAAGTGGACCTGATGCAACTCCACCAGAGTCAAATGCGATAGCCGTATAGATTTTAGGTACAAAGAATGATAATCCTAATGATAATAAATAACCAGGAATTAAATAATATAAAAGCGAGAAATCAAAGAAAATTCTAACAAGTGATAACGCAATAGAAACACCAACACCTACAGCCAATGCGATAAGCATTGCACGCTTAGATACACCACCATTAGTAATTTCTTCAACCTGCTTCTTTAGTACATGAACTGCAGGCTCTGCAATAACTACTACACATCCTAAAAGTAACCCAAAGCCAACCATAACAAGAGGATTATTTGATGCCATTTGAGTCCCTAGCTTATAGCCGATAGGCATAAAACCAACAGCAACCGCTGATAAGAATATAACTAATCCCGCAAAAGTATATAATAAGCCTACAAAAATCTTTAAAAGCTTCTTTTTAGGTAATTTAATATAAATGAATTGAATAACTAGGAAGAATGTAATAATTAATCCTAATGATAAAATAAC
>JAZQVB010000114.1:0-10265 GCA_045631605.1 Anaeroplasma sp. | reverse complement strand
GAATTAAGTGCTGAACTAACAGCTGGTTTAGCAAATATTGATAATGCTTCAACAAAGGAATCAGTTGATTTAGCATTAAATAGCTCAAAGGTTGTAATGGATACTATTGTTAATAATTCTTTAGTTACTCCAGAGCCAGAGGTTGAATATACATTTATTGATGGAACATTATATGGTGATGAAAAGTTTATTGAAAAGATGAAGGTTTCAGCTAAGCGCGAAATTGAAACGGAGGCTGATATACCATCTGATGCTATATATGTATCAACATCAGGAAATGATTCAGCTACAGGTACTAAGGATGCGCCACTTTTAACTTTACAAAAGGCTTTAAGTAAGGCAACAACTCAAATTAAAAATGGTGGTAAGGGTGTTATCCTTATGCGCGAAGGTATATATTCATCAACATATTTCTATTCGTTAGCCCAAGGAAATGAAAATGAATATGTTGTAGTGTCTAATTATCCAGGAGAAACTGTAAAGATTTCCGGCTTGGAAACTACAGGTATGTTCCATTTAGGTACCTCTAATTATTTAATTATTGATGGTATCACATTCTGTGATAATAACGGTACTACAGTAGCTAAGGCAATTCAATCAAATGGTAGTGATGTGTCACATATTATGATTAAGAATTGTGAATTCTATAATATTACTGTTAATAATGGTCCTAATGATAAGGCTAATGGTCCTATTATCAACTTTAGAGGTAATAAAGCAGGAAGCCCTATTAGTAACATATTTATATATAATAACTATATTCATGATGTAATTACTGGATGGAGTGAATCTATCACACTTGTTGGTAACGTAATGTACGGAAATGTTATTAAAAATAGAGTTGAAAATACAGGTAACATCGGTATTGATATCGCAGGTAACTGGGGCGATGTATCTGGCGAAGAGGATCAAGCAAGATTTGTGGTAGTAAGAGGTAATGTGGTTACTGAATGTAATTCACCTTATGCAAGAAGCTACGGCTTATATTGTGATGGTGCTAGAGATGTTATCTTTGAAAATAATATCGCATATAACTCTCAAGGTGGTATTGAAATTGGTTCTGAAAATATTTATAAGGATCATCCAGTTAAAAATATTACAATAAGAAATAATTTAGTATATGGAAATACTCAAAAAGGTATTGCGGTAGGCGGCTACAATCCAGAGGTAGCAGGCGTTGTATACAATGTAGAAATTTATAATAACACAGTAGTAGATAATGGTGATTCATCAGGAGGTCAATTGTCTATAGCTTATGTTGATGGTGTTAAGGTGTACAATAATATTTTCGCAATTAGTGATTCAAATGCATATTCATTATTAGGTGGAGATTTAGATACAAAATATTTAATCAATGTGGCATTTGATAATAATATGTTCTACGCAAATGGAGTAGTACAAGAAGAAGCTATCTTTGATTTAGGTAATGTAAAATATAAGGGATTAACTGCCTTTGAAGCGGTTTATGGAGATGGTATTTATGCAAATCCTGAGTTTAGAGATGCAGCTAATGGAGATTACCAATTACAAACAGGCTCACCAGCATTAAATACAGGTGTTTCTGGAAACGAAACGTTATATGACTTAAATCTAAAGCCAAGAACAGTTGGTGTAATTGATTTAGGATGCTATGAAGCACAAGATGAGGGGTCAATTGTTAAATTATTAATTGCCGATATTGCAGGCTTAGGTACAATTACTGCAAATTCTAAGGATGATATTGAAAGATTAGAGCGTGCTTATAATTCATTAAGCAATGAATATAAGACACAAGTAACTAACTATAGTATTTTAGTGGCAGCTAGAAATGCATATAACGAATTAATAGTAACAAAACTAATTAACGATATTAATGCATTACCAGCAGTAACAGAAGCTAATTACCAAGCAGTATTAGAAATGTGTGCTGAAATTGAATCAAGCTATAATACATTAAATGATTCACAAAAGGCATCAGTTTATAACATAGTTATTTGTGAAACTAAGAAGGAAGAATGTATCTCAATGCAAAACACATTAATTATTAATGAATTTATGGCGTCATTTAACACATTATCAAGTGATGTATCTGGATTAGTTGAGGCTGATTTAAAATTAGTAGAATCTTTAATTGAAGACTATGATTCATACAGCATTGAAATTCAATCGAGTTTAACAAGTCAATATAATACATTGGTTGAATATAAGACATACATTAAAGAAAATTTAGTAACTAGAGAAGTATTTATGTATGAGTCAGCTGGTTCTAAGGTTGAAAAGAATACAGTAGTTTATTCAGGCAACGCATTTAGCGTTACATTAATTGGTGGTGGAGCAACACCAACATCTACTAATGCAACAGCTAGCGATGGAACTGAATTTACTGCATGCCTATTACCTGGTGGTAGTGGTAGATCTTATGAAATTACAGCAAATAAATCAGGTACTATCTATTTATATGTAACAGTTACAGATGGAAGCTTCTCATCTAAGTCAGGAACAGTAACATATGGTAATAAGACTGCTGAAATTTCATCTACAAAGGGTGTAGCATATATATTAGAACTTGATGTAGTAGC
This sequence comes from Anaeroplasma sp., assembly GCA_045631605.1. Taxonomy (GTDB): domain Bacteria; phylum Bacillota_I; class Bacilli_A; order Acholeplasmatales; family Anaeroplasmataceae; genus Anaeroplasma. The sequence continues at coordinate 7,707 of JAZQVB010000114.1, read as the reverse complement.
AGGTCAAAAATATACTATATCTGCATCAGCCAATAGATTAGGATTGTTCGCAGTAGTATATGAATAGAAAAAATAAATGTAAAATTACATTTTTACATCAAAAAAGTTGAGTAAAATTTTAGTTATTTATTAAACACTCAGTTTATACTGGGTGTTTTTTTCCATAAAAATGAAAAAAAATAGCAAAAGTTATCGACAAACATTTTTAATGGTGCTATAATGTAAAATGAATAGTTTTTTATAAAAACGTTTTCACAAGAAGGAGTGAAGATTTATGAAGAAGATAAAAATTTTTATTATTAGTATTTTCGCGATACTAGCACTAGTATGTTTGGGAACTAGTGTAGATGCGGCAACTGCGTCTTATGTATTAAATCCTACTAATGGCGAGAATACTAACAGTTATTTTGCTGGCACAAATACTAATGGGTCACGTTCAATAACTTATAACGGTGTTTCATACACAAAAGAATCAGTTATGAATACAGGAACTAGTATTACATTTACCACTAGTTCGGATAATGCGACAATGCACATTATCTATACAGCTAACAATAATAATAATAAAACTGTTCTTTTAAATGTTAAGAACTCTAATGGTTCATATTCAGATTCTTGTACAGCTTCTGTAAATAGAAGTACGGCTACTGATGCTAATTTTACACTTGGCAACAAAGGCGATTATACCATCGAAAATCCATCATCAGGTAGTTATAATGCATTAATCTTATATATTGAAGTTGTTGAAACTTCAAACGGGTCAGGTACTACTGATCCAACACCTGTAACTTATAATGTTACATTTAATTCAAATGGCGGTTCTAATGTTGCAGCCCAAACTGTTCAACAAAATCAAACTGCTACACAACCTACTGCACCAACAAGATCAGGTTATACTTTTGGTGGTTGGTACACAGATTCAGCTTGTACTAATGTTTATAATTTCTCTACGCCTGTAACAGGTAATTTAACACTTTATGCTAAGTGGGAAGCTGTAGTGGTAGAAGATGATAAACTAGGTGTTACTGTATATTATCAAATTAATGAAGAAACAGACACATTACAAAAGGGCGATCAAATCCGTTATATCGCTGTTTTAACTAATGTTTCTGAAGAAGATTTAGAAAATTTAACAGCTTATTGGACTTTTACATTAACTAAGGATTCTAAGGATTACACAAGTAATGTAGAAATTACAACTGTTTATGAAACAATTACAGACGTGCCTCAATTTGCTCAAAAGGCTGATGGCACTTACTACGCAGTATATGTAGTTAAGAATTTATTAGGTAGCGGTGCATTTGATGGATTTACTATCAATGCTAAGGTTACAGTAAATGCTAATTCATCATCAGTATTTGGTGAAACTACTGAAACTGCAACAAGTAATACATATAAAATTCAAGAATATACAACTCCAGATATTCCTGAAATTGAAATTCCAGAGGTTGATGCAAACTTACCTCAAATTTATAAGGATATCGTTCAAAGTGGTTATGTAGTATTATATGATGACTTTAATTCATATGCATCAGGTCAATTAAATACATGGAGTGGTTCTTGGGGTACTAAGGGCTTCTATCAATATGTAAATGTTAAGAATAATGAAGGCGATGCAAATAATAACTATGTATCATTAGGTAATGGTAATGCTCAAATGCACGATTCAACTGGCGGTGGTACTCAAATTGTTATCGATTATGGTAGTGCATTATCTGGCGGTATTGTTGAAGGCTATTTAGAAGCTACATTTGAAAATGCAGCAAATAGCTGGACAGCAGTTCAATTTATTGGTGGTTCTTCAACAGAAGTATTTGGTATTAGAACTGATTCTAATGTATTAAAGTATCGTATAAATGGTGCAAGTACATATAATACAGCTGAAACTAGTATTTCAGTTGCAAATACTACATATAAGATTCATTATGTTTTCAATTTAGATACTCAAACTTTAACAATGACTATTAATGGTAGTGCATTTGTTACTAACCTAAAGATTGATGGTTTAACATCAGTTGCTGGTGTTAAGATTGTATCAAGTGATTCAGGTAACAAAATGGCTCACCTTGATAACTTTGCAGTATCTTATCAAAATGTAGATATTGATACATATAAAGCTAATGCATTAGCTAAATTAACTAGTGTTTATAATGGTTATGATGTAGCTAATAATTATGCAAGCACTAATATGACATCAATTTATAATACTGCAGTATCAGCAATTAATGCATGTGCTGATAAAGCAAGTGTTGAAACAACTTTAACAAAGGCTATCGTTGATTTAGCTAAGGCAGCTTGTACATATGATTTATCTAACTATGTAGATGCTAATGATTATACAATCAATGCATCAGCATTAGCTTCAGCTATTTCAACAGGTAAGAATAACATTTCTTCTGCATCAACAATCGAAAATGTAGAAAAAGCATATAACGATGCAATTGCTGCAATTGATGCAATTGAAAGCGATAAGGCTGCATTAGAAACATATAAGGCTAATGCAATTAATACAATTACAACATATAAGGATTCTGCATTATATACATATAATATAGATTCTTATAATACAATTATTGAAAACGCAAAATCTGCGATTAATGCTGCAACAACTACAGCTTTAGTTGACCAAGCAGTTAACACATATAAGTCTCAATTAGACGCATTAAAGTCAGATGCTACAGTTTTAGCTGAAAAGAAGCAATCAGCAATTAGTGAATTAGCATCTTATGAGGCTCAATTAATTTCTGGTTTAAAGGATCAAGCTTATATCAATAAGATTGCTCAAGCTGAAGCAACAGGTGTTACAAATATTAATTCTGCATTAACAATTACAGCAGTTGAAACAGCATTAGCTAACGCTAAGAGCGAAATGCTAGTTCTATATAACTCTGCAACTCAATCAATTGATGATTTAAAGCAATCAGCAATTAACGAATTAACAACTTATGCTAACACTTATGCTGGTATGTATGCAGAAATTTCTTCAGCAATTAATACAGCAAAGAATAATGGTATTACAGCAATTAATAAGTGTACAACTAACTCAGCAGTAGTGGACGCATTAGCAGCTGCTAAGGCTGAAATCGATGCTCTTGTTAATGAATTAGAAAATTCACAACAAGAAGGTATCGTTACAAATGGCGAAGTTAAGATTACAGCATATGGCGGATTAAACGAAGCTGCTTATGTTGAATTCAATAACTTATCTAAGGCAAGTGACTATAAGGTTTATATTAAGGGTCCTAACTATTCAGCTTATACTCAAGTTGATGAAAAGGTTGCTTATACATCTACAACTTCATCAGGTAGAAGAGTAGACTTTACAGGTCTTCAAGCTGGTACATATAACATTAAGGTTGTACCTGTAATTAGTGGTACAGAAACAGAATCTTCTGCATCAATTTGTAGAGTAATCGTTGATGCATATGATAGATCTGGTTATGCACATTTCAATTACACTGAGGGTGTAGGTGCATATAATGATAACGGTACATTAAAGGATAACGCAATCGTTCTTTATGTAACAGATAGTAATAAGAATACAGTTACATTAACTTATGGTGGTCAAACTATTAAGGGTATTGGTAACATTTTAAATACATCAGGTATGGATTCAGGTAATGGTTCTAACTCTAAGGGTGGTAAGGCTAATACTAACAATGATATCTTAAAGACATTAGCAGATAATAATATTCCATTAGTAGTTAGATTTGTTGGTATAGTTTCTAACTCAGGATTATATAAACAAGGCTCATTTACTGCTTCAAGTACTCCATTAATTGATGGTTTATCACACTACGATTCTATTGATTATGGTGGAAGTGTAGGCGATAATGGTCATATGGCTCGTATGAGATCAGCTCATGACGTTACACTTGAAGGTGTAGGTGCTGGTGCTACAATCGATGGTTGGGGATTCCACTTTATGTGTTCTACAACTGATAAAGATACACAAAGAGGTACAAGTTTCGAAGCTCGTAATCTAATCTTCATCAATACTCCAGAAGATGCTATTGGTATGGAAGGTACTCAAGGTATTTTAGGTTCAAATGGTTCTGTTAGTGGTGACTCATCAACTTCATCTGATATCTTAGGTTCAGTTGAACGTTGTTGGGTACATGATAATGAATTCTATTGTCCTTCAATTTCAGGTCCAGCTGAAAGTGATAAGTCTGAGGGTGATGGTTCTGTAGACTTCAAGCGTGGTCAATATTTCACATGTAGTTATAACTATTTTGAAGGTTGTCATAAGACTAACCTAGTTGGTTCAAGTGATTCAAGCTTACAATTCAACTTAACATATCATCATAATTATTGGAAGAATTGTGGTTCACGTGGACCATTAGCTAGAAATGCTAATATCCATATGTATAACAACATCTTTGAAGGTCAAACAGATTATGCAATGAACCCAAGAGCATCATCTTATATTTTCTCAGAATACAATATGTTCTATAAGTGTAAGAATCCTCAAGATGTTTCTGGTGGTGCATTAAAGAGCTTCAACGATAGTTTTGCAAGTATTATTAATAACTGCAATGGTACTATTGTAAATTCAAAGGATACTCCAGTTTCTAACTCATGTAAGTTCCAATATAGAAATATTGATTACAGTAGATTTGAATTAGATTCAAAATTATCTTATATCCCTACAAATAACTATGCATTTGAAACAGACTTTACTGAATTAAGAAAAGACGTAGTATTAAATGCTGGTACACAAAGTAGAATTAATAAGACTGCAGAAACTTTAACTGAATCTGATTGGTCAGTATTCTCATCGCTAGGTGGTGTTACACCAGTAGTAATTTCATCTTTGCCATATAGTATTGATGAATATTTAAGCGCTAATAAAGAACAATGTAAGAAATTCTATGCATTTACAGTAAATACATCATTCACAATTGAAGCATCATTCTCTGGTGGTGTATTAGTTAACGCAGCTGGTGAAGCTTTAATGACTAATGGTGGTACAGTTTCAGGATTACCTGCTGGTACATATGCTATTCAAGCAAATAATTTCAGTGGTAATGGCTTTATCGTAAGTGACTTTAAAGGAATGACAATTACTAGTGTTAAAATAACTCAATCTGGTTCAGGATCAGGTTCTGGTTCAACAACTGATGAATTAGCAAATGCTAAGACATCAGCTATAAATGAATTAGTTGCATATAAGGATTCAGCTTTATATACAATTAATAAATCAGCATATGACAGTGCAATTGCAAATGGTAAGTCAGCAATTAACTCAGCTACAAGTGTAAGTGCAATATCAAGTGCATTAGCACAAGCTAAGAGAAATATTGATGCAATCGAAAATGATGCAACTGTATTAGCAAATGCTAAGAGTTCAGCTATTAGCCAATTAAATTCAAAGAAGAATGAATATGTAACTTCTTTAAATCAATCTGGTCAAACTTCAGCTGTAACTCAAATTAATAACGTTGTTACAACAGCAACAAATAACATCAATAGTGCGACTTCACAAAGCGCTATTACAACATTATTAAATAATGCGTTAGCAGAAATGCAAACAATTTATAATAATTCTTCAGTATCAATTTCTGAATATATTTCAACTGCTAAGAATGAATTATCATCTTATGCACAATCTAAGATTAATACTTATCCAACATTGTCAACAGGTATTAATAGCTTAGTAAGTACATATAACAGCAGATTATCAAGCCAAACTACAAAGGATGGTGTTGATAGTGTATTAGCTCAAGCTAAGGCAGAAATTGACAGCTACATAGCTTCTAATAGTGGTTCTTCAGACGGTGGTACTACATCTGACGGTGTAACAATCACATTAGCTGGCGGAGACATGGAAAATGCATATGTAGAATTTAACAAGGTTTCTGGCGCTTCTTCATATAATGTATCTTATAAGAAGTCAAACGCTAGCTCATATACTCAAATTGACGATATGTTAATTAGAGAATACTCAAATTATATTCGTGCTGATATTCCAGGTATTTCAGCTGGTACATATTCAGTTAAGGTAGAAGCAGTTAAGAATGGCTCTGTAAGTGGTAGTGCAACTGCATCAAATATCAATGTATTAGCACATGACCGTTCAGGATTTGCATTCGTAAATGGTTCATCTTCAGGTGCTTATAATGACGACGGTACGTTAAAGAGCAATGCTAAAGTGGTATATGTTACAGAAGGAAACAAGAATTCTGTATCATTAAGTGGTGTATCAGGTATTCAAAATATTATTACAGCGATGAAGGGTAGTAAGACTATTAACTATCCTATAAGCATTAGATTAATTGGTAATATTACTGACCCAGCTAATTTATTTGATGGAGATATATTAGTTGATGGTGTAACTGCAGGATTAACAATTGAAGGTGTTGGTAAGGATGCTGTAGCTAATGGTTGGGGTATCCGTATCAAAGGCTCTTCTAATGTAGAAATTCGCAATCTAGGCTTAATGAATTGTGATTCAGGTGAAGGGGATAGTGTAAGTTTACAACAAGACGATGACCATGTATGGGTTCATAATAATGATTTCTTCTATGGAGCTCCAGGTAGTGATAAAGACCAAGTTAAGGGTGATGGTGCATTAGATACTAAGAAGAGTCAATATGTAACACATTCATATAACCACTTCTGGGATTCTGGTAAGACTCACTTGAATGGTAATGGCGATACAACACTTAACTATATTACATATCATCATAATTGGTACGACCATTCAGATTCACGTCATCCATTAGTACGTGTATCTTCTGCAGTACATGTTTATAATAACTATTATGATGGTGTTTCGAAATATGGTATGATTGCAAGATTAGGTTCATCTATTTTTGCAGATAGAAATTACTTTAAGGATACAAAGAAACCAATATTAATTTCACAACAAGGTACAGATACAGCTAGTGGTAGTCCAATCGCATCAGATGATGGTGGTATGATTAAAGCATACGGAAATGTGTACGATAATACAACAAAGCCTATTACTCATAAGGATAGTTCTACTAATTTTGACGTATATGAAGCTTCATCTCCAACAGAAGTAGTTCCTTCTTCATATGTAACAGTAAAGGGTGGTACTCCATATTCTAACTTTGATACAGCTTCAGGCTTCTATAACTACAATGCTGAAACAGCTGAACAAGCTAGAGTAACAGTAATGAATTATTCTGGTCGTGTTCAAGGTGGAGATTTTACATGGGATTTCTCATCTGCTAGTGAAGATACTAACTACGACGTAATTACAGGTTTACAATCTAAGTTAAACTCATACCAAACATCATTAGTTAAGATTTTAGGTTCTGGTGAAACAGTTGGTTCAGGTGGTTCAGGATCAGGTTCTGGTTCTGATAATACTGGTGGAAATACTGGTGGAGATTCAGGCAACACTGGTGGTGATTCAGGTAATACTGGTGGTGTAGATATTACAGGTGCAACAACTTACAACTGGACTAATAAAGCCAATAATAGTAATGCATTCAAAGTTACTGGTAACGAATCAACTTCAAAGGGTAGTGTTACTTATGGTGGTACAACATATACTACATGCTTAAAAATGGAAAGCACAACTAATATTTCATTTACAACAACAAGTGAAATGACATTAACATTAGTGTTTGGTTCAACTGAAGGCGGTAAGGGAGTAAAGATTGATGGAACTAACACTACAGTTGGTTCTAATGGTACATTAACTATTACATTATCAGCTGGTAGTCATACAAT
>JAZQVB010000113.1:0-12688 GCA_045631605.1 Anaeroplasma sp. | reverse complement strand
ACATGTAATACTATGTTGTGATTTAATAGTTTCTAAATTACCTCTTGAATAGCTATATGTAACAACATTCCCCTCACTATCCATTACTTCTTCTAATAAATTATTTGAGTTATATTTTCTAGCACTTTGGCTACTTCCACTTACTATATCAGTTAGATTTTGATGCTCATCATACGAAAATAATGATCCTAAATCTTTTTTCATCATACAAATATCACTAAAATATAATGATATATCACCATTTAATACAACCTCAAATTCTACCTCATCATATGCATGTTTAGTTTTTAAGCCTAATGTTAATAGGTCAAAATCTTCTGTAAAAATAGATGAGAAATAACTTTCAGCCTCATCCATTATAACACCATTCTTGTATGTTCTAACAAAAACATGAATATCAGTTCCTTCATCTGGATTATAATTATTATTATATTTACCAAACATAAAAAGTGATATATTATCAAGAGCCAATCCTTCACATAAAACTCTTTGTTTAAACGAACCATCTCCATATGCATTATAAATATTAGCAAATCCTAACTCTGACAATAATGTGCTCGTAGTATTACCCGGAACAATCTGCATATTAGTACTTTTTGTTAATTCTTCAGAATAATTTTCAATTTCTAATAAATTATTTTGCATTGCGCTTGGAATATTAATAGGAATTGTCTTTTTCTTTAAATTTTTATGGTTATCATATTCATATTCTACAATCACTTTTTTATTAGTATATTCAAAAACACATAATTCTCTTTCATCAAATACATAAACAACCCAATTACCAAATCTATTTGTTACCTTAGTTTGGTTATTAAAGTATTCTAATTCATATACAAGCTTATAATTGCCTGTGTATTTTTCCTCTACCTTAGTTATTTTATGACCATCAAATGTAAATTTAACGGAATGCTTACAATCTGCATCATAAATAACCATTTCTGTATTTGTATATTCAAAAATAAGTCTATTAGTTAAATTTGTGCCTAAATAATAATTAATAGCTATTAATCTTTTATTTGAGTCATACTCAAATGACACACTTTTACTACTACCTACTCCTACTTGAGTATACGTAAGATTGGTAACAGTATATCCACTTGTAGTTTTTATGATTTGCGTTCCTATATTATTAGAAATGATAGAACCATTGAATCTTAATTTATTTCCATTATAATATTCTATTTCTTCTAAAGAACCATCTACAAATCTCATAATATTACCATATTTATCCTTCATTTCATGATGGATAATGTCGCTATCTGAATTTACTAATTCAATGCTTCTTGTAATAGTATTTTCTGTGTTATCACATCTGTAAATATTCTTTTCTTCATCATAGTAATAGTAATCTGTTGTCCCATCAGCGTTATTTACGTCAATCGAAGTTTCATAATCGGCTGTTGTAATCAAGAAATTATCCATCATTCCTTTTCCATAGCTATATGAATAATTTCTATATTGATGATTGTATAATATACTAAGTGAAACTGGATTTTTACCAATAGTTTCAATTAGCGGAATATTAAGATGCATATTGGCATCGTCATTATTAACATTAATGGCATACTGTATTAAATTACCAATTTTACCATTAATAAATTTATTATATTTTCTTAATCCTTTATTTGCCATTTTTACCTTCCTTTAAATTAATTTCTTTATTTTTCTATTTTCAATCAAAGAATCAGCAGGTATATAATTTGTTAATTCATGTATATCTACATATGTTTTAAACATGTCAAAAAGATATTTTATAAGATCATTTCGCAATTTATCCTTTTCTTCCTTTAATAAATCTAAGCTAAAGGATACTATTAAATCTAGATCTGAATCCCTTCTATTTTCATTTTTTGCATATGAACCATACAAATACATTTGTTTAACCTTAAATTTATCTTGAATTTCATCCTTTTTTAAATTAATTTCTTTATATATTATACCTGCATTTAATTCTCTTAAATTTTTATAATGATTCTTATCCTGAAACTTTTGTTTTTTAATTATCGAAACAATAAACATATATAATTTACTAATATCATAAGCTTCATTATATTCATCTACTAGCTTTACATACGTTTCTATTTCAGAACAAGTAAGCTTAATACATGGTATTTCACATGCTGCAAGGCAATAATTTAACATAATTAATGAAATAAAAAGATTATCTTCTTTTTCCAAATCCTTTAATTCATTTCTTATAAAGCTACTAAATAATATTGCCTTATCAATAGGCGTTTCATCATATAGTAAGAAATATTTATTACAAATTTTATGTACCTTCATATCATCTAATTTATAGCCTAAATAAATTTGAAAAAATGTGTTTAACACATATAGAGATAACTGATTTTTCCTATTGAACAATAAATACATAAACGAATCATAAACCATTTTCATCTTTATTTCTAAATTAGTAATATATTCTGCTTCACTATATACAATAGCTTTATATGTATCATGTTTAAAATCAGCTTCTATATAGTTAAATAGCTTTTCAATAAAACTCGCAACTCTTTTTCTTACTATAGTTTCTTTATTAACTACCAAATCTATAATATCTATCATTTGTTCACCTAATCTATTTTTTTTAATATTTTATTTATTAGCTCATATGAGCCTGTTGAGGCTAGTCCTGAGATAATTCCTATAGATAGCGCTGTAATAGGATTATCTACATTTAATATTATTTCAGGGCTTATATAATAAGATGTTAATCCTATTAATCCTCCAAATGTACCTACTATTATTGGTACATATTTATAATTCTTTTTCTTTTTTAATATCAATAATTTAAATATCTCACCTAATAGGTAGCATATTATAATTATTGATGGTATTCCTATGTACTGTGTTATTTCAATCCTCCTTCCTATTGACATGTCAAGTAAATTTCAATTGATGATTTGATTATACAACGGTAAATAATAAAAAATGGCCCATAAACTTTTGCCTAATTTTTAGTTTTTTGTTGGGCCATTTTTCATTATTACATAATAAAAAGTCAAGAAGGATTTCTAACATTTATGAAATTTGTTAAAAAAACTTGGGGTATCTGCAATCTAATGAATTTACTCCAACTGTTTTCAATATGCAACATGGTTTTAACAAAATAAAAAAGTGTGATAACTACCTATGATTTGATAGTTTTATCACACCTTTATTTATTGTTATAAATTCTTAGGTAGCTACCTACCAAACTACCTCAGTTTGGAAAGAGTCAATACTATGCCATTAATTTAACCATTACAGCCTTTTGAGCATGTAATCTATTTTCTGCCTCTTCAAATATTTCATCAGCGTGAGCTTCAAAAACCTTAGCAGTAATTTCTTCCTCTCTATGGGCAGGTAGACAATGCTGAACCATCGCATCAGCCTTAGCAACAGCCATAACCTCATCATTTATCTGATAGCCCTTAAATGCTTGTTCTCTTATAGCCTTTTCATCCTCTTGGCCCATTGAAGCCCAAACATCAGTAAATAATACATCTGCGTTTTTACTTGCCTCTAAAACATCTGTAGTCATTTCAAACATACCAGGATATTCTTTAGTGAATTCTAATACCTTTAAATCTGGCTCATAGCCCTTAGGACAAGCTATAGCTACCTTCATACCAACCTTTAGGCAGCCCACAATAATTGAATTAGCCATATTATTGCCATCACCGATATATGTAGCCTTTAATCCTTCAAAGCCACCCTTAAATTCACGAATAGTCATTAAATCAGCTAATACCTGACAAGGATGAGCATAGTCAGTTAAGGCGTTAATTACTGGTATAGAGCCATAGCTAGCTAAATCCTCAACCTCCTTTTGAGCAAAGGTTCTTATCATTATACCATCTAAATAACGAGATAATACTCTTGCAGTATCCTCAACAGGCTCACCACGACCGATTTGTAAATCACGGCTTGATAGGAATAGTGCTTGACCACCAAGCTCATACATACCAACCTCAAACGAAACTCTTGTTCGTGTTGATGCCTTTTGGAAAATCATACCTAATGTTTTTCCCTTTAATAAATGGTGCTCTATATTATTCTTTCTTTGAAATTTTAATTGATCAGCTAAATTTAAAATATCAATTATTTCTTCCTTTGTTAGCTCCTGTAATGTTAATAAATGCTTCATATTATCCCTCCAAAACATTAATAAGAATATCTAATCCCTTATTTAATTCATCAAAGCTTATATTTAAAGGTGGAAGCAATCGCACCTTGTTTTTCGCAGTAAGTGCAATTAATCCATTTTCTATACATTTATTAATCACATCAATTGCCTTAAGCTTATCATCTATTTCTATTCCAACCATTAATCCCTTACCTGAAATAGAAATTACATTTTTACATTTTAATAATCTATTATCTATTATTTTTCTACATTCTAATACATGATTTAATAAATCATCATCTATTCTTGATAGCACGCTATACGCCGCCGCTGCACATACAGGATTACCACCAAATGTGCTACCATGATGTGAATATGATAGGGTATATTGTAGCTTATCATCAAATAAAATAGCTCCAAAAGGTAAGCCTCCAGCTAAGCCCTTAGCTGTAGTAACTATATTAGGATTAACATCGTATTCCATATAGCTATATAAATAGCCAGCTCTACCATTTCCTGTTTGAACCTCATCTATAATAAATACAATGTCCTTTTCTTTACATATCTTATCAATATATTTAATATATTCAGAGTTTAAAGGATTTACTCCTCCCTCACCTTGAATAGTTTCAATCATAATTGCACATGTTTTATCATTAATTAATTCATTTAATTTATCAATATCATTTGCAGGTGCATATTTAAATCCATCTACAAATGGATTGAAATATTGATGGAATACATCCTGACCTGTCGCCGAAAGCGTCGCTATAGTTCTTCCATGGAAGCTATTTTGAAGTGTAATGATTTCATATCTATCTAACCCATATTTATCAAATGAATATTTTCTCGCCGCCTTTATAGCACATTCATTAGCCTCAGCTCCACTATTAGCGAAGAATACCTTCTTCATTCCTGTTCGCTCGCATAATAGCTTAGCTACCTTAACCTGTGGCTCATTGTAATATAAATTTGATGTATGCTGAAGCGTATTAGCCTGCATACATACAGCCTTAACCCATTCATTATCACATACTCCAAAGGAATTAGTACCAATACCTGATGAGAAATCTATATATTCCTTACCATCGTAATCATAGAATTTAGCTCCCTTACCCTCTTTAATTACAACATTAAATCTTTTATATGTATTTAAAATGAAATCATTATCATTTTTTATAATAATATTCATATAGATCCTCCTATCTGAATTCTGTACCTACACCCTCGTCAGTTAAAACCTCAATTAAAATAGAATGTGGAACTCGTCCATCAATTATAACAACATTCTTAACGCCTCTACGTACTGCCTCAACACAGCACTCTACCTTAGGAATCATACCACCATCTATAATTCCTTGCTTTTCTAAAAGCTTAAGCTCTGATACATTAATAGTTTTTAAAAGTGAATCAGGATCGTTTCTATCCTTTAATACACCCTTAATATCAGTCATCGCGATAAACTTTTCTGCCTCAAGCTCACCAGCAATTCTAGCTGCCGCTGTATCAGCATTTATATTATATACATTACCATTTACATCATATCCAATCGTTGAAATAACTGGAATATAGCCCTTATTTAATGTATCTAATATGATTTCAGTATTAACTTGTGTAATACTACCTACATAGCCTAAATCAGGCTTTTCACACTTAGCCTGAATCATACCACCATCTAACCCAGATAATCCTATAGCCTTACCACCAGCTATATTTAATTGCTTAACTAGATTTTTATTAAGCTTACCGGCAAGAACCTGAGTAACAATGTCAATTGTTTCATCGTCTGTTACTCTTAAGCCATCAATAAATTTAGTTTCCTTACCTACTTTTTTTAGCATAGCTGAAATCTCAGGTCCACCACCATGAACAAGAACAACCTTAATTCCTAACGAATTAAGCATTACAACATCCTCCATAACTAGTGCCTTTAGATTTTCATCTATCATAGCATTTCCGCCATATTTGATAACCATAACCTTATCCTTATATTTTAATATGTATGGTAATGCCTCGCTTAATATTTTAGCTCTTTCATCTAATGTAACCATATCACTATTAGCTTCTATAATCTCCGTTAATCTTAACATAATCATATGTTAAATCACATCCGAAGGCGAAAGCTTCTCCTTCCTTATCGTTTAAATTTATTTCAATTGTAATTTCATCTGCCTGTAATACCTCTTTAGCAATCTCCTCACTAAATGGTATTCCAGCACCATTCCTACAAACATCAACTACACCATTTTTAGATGCAAACGAAACATCAACCTTTAAAACATCTACATCTGCCTTAGAATATCCAATTGCACATAATACTCTACCCCAGTTAGCATCGCTACCAAACATAGCTGATTTAAGCAGGCTTGAGCATATTACAGATTTAGCAACTAATCTAGCATCAGCTGTTGTTTTAGCGTTTTGTACATGACATATTAATAGCTTTGTAGCACCCTCTCCATCCTTAGCCATTAGCTTAGCTAGGGTAATACAAACATATCTTAATGCCTCATAGAATTCAGCATAATCACATCCAAAATCAGTAATCACTTTATTACCAGCCATACCACTTGCCATAATAGATACCATATCATTTGTTGATGTATCTCCATCAACTGATAGCATATTAAATGATTCATCAACTACATCCCTTAAGGCTTGCTTAAGGATGCTTGATGATATAGCACAGTCTGTTGTGATAAAGCATAGCATTGTGGCCATATTAGGATGAATCATTCCGCTTCCCTTAGTCATAGCTCCGATATGACATAATTTCCCATCTATTTCAAATTCAACCGCAATTTCCTTTTTAATAGTATCAGTAGTCATAATACCTTGGCTAGCTAAATCAGAATGCTTTTCTGTATCACCAAGCTCACTAACTAATTTATCCATATTATCCTCAAATGGCTTAATTGAAAGTGGTAATCCAATTACACCTGTTGAGGCAACAATAACATCATTTGCTGCAATATTAGCACTTGAGGCTAATATTTCGCAAGATTTTGTTGCTATTTCAATACCGTCAGCATTACATGTATTAGCATTACCACTATTACATAGCATTGCTTGAGCATAGCCATCATTTAAATTACTCATCGTAACATAAATAGGTGCTCCTTTAACAAGATTTGTTGTATAAACAGCTGCGGCATTACATCTTACATCAGACATAATTAATGACATATCTATTTTACTTTTATTTGCTCTAATACCGGCATGTATACCACTAGCCTTAAATCCAAGTGGTGCACATACACCCTTATTAATAACCTTCATGCTAATCCTCCTTAAGATTTAAACCCTTTTTAGGATCTAATCCTAGCATTATATTCATACATTCAATCGCAGCTCCTGATGCTCCCTTACCAAGATTATCATATACTGCAGTTATACAAATACGCTCATCATTCCCGTTAACTAAAATATACATATTATCATATCCAGATAATGTGTATGCTGATAAAAATCCTGAATTTGTTCCCTTCAGATTATATTCTAAAACTGAAACAAATTCTTTATTTTTATAATAATCACTATAGAAGCTATGAAGCTCCTTAGCAGTCATTTTCTTATTCATTAATTTATTATGAATTCCGATACTAACCATCATACCACTATAAAAATTTGAAACTATAGGATTGAATATTGGCTCTAGCTCTAATCCTGTAATCTTCTTCATTTCCTTTAAATGCTTATGCTCCTGCGCCATCGCATATAAGCGTGGAGCCTGATAATTTACATCATTTGTAGTATCATAATCAGCAATCATCTTCTTGCCGCCACCAGAATATCCTGTAATAGAATTACATGATACTGGATAATTTTTATCAATTATCCCACATTTTATTAGTGGATATATAATTGCAATAAACCCGCTTGCGTGGCAACCAGGTACTGCAACAAATTGATTTGTCTTAATCTTATTTAAATGCTCCTCACTTAATTCAGGAAATCCATACGCCCAATTATCAAGTGTTCTATGAGCTGTAGACGCATCAATTATTTTTGTATGATTATTTTCAAGTAATGAAACAGCCTCTATTGATGCAGAATCTGGCAAGCATAGAAATGTTACATCAGATGAATTTATACATTTTTTTCTTTCGTTTATATCCTTACGAAGCTCATCTGATATTGTTATTAGCTCAATATCATCTCTATTTAAAACCCTTTCATAGATTCTTAAGCCTGTAGTTCCTTCCTTACCATCAATAAAAACCTTATATTTCATAATCTCACCCTTAGCTTAATTCATTTAAAAATTCCTTTAAAGCATTTATTTGAGCCTCTACAGATGAAATTGCAGATGCTCCATATGAATTTCTTTTAAATGTACATTTTTCTAAATTAATAGCATCATATAAATCTAAATTAAATAAATCGCTATATTTCTTATATTCCTCTAAGGTAACTTCCTCTAATACCTTATTATTTTCTATACAATATGCAACAATGCTTCCAGAAATCTTATATGCATCTCTAAATGCCATACCATTTTTAACTAAATAATCAGCCAAATCAGTCGCATTAATAAATCCCTTAGCTGCCGCATTTCTCATATTTTCCTTATTAATCTTAATTGTAGCTAGCATTGGAGTAAAAATTGATAGGCATTGCTTTAATGTATTAAACGCATCAAAGATTGCCTCCTTATCCTCCTGCATATCCTTATTATAGGCTAGTGGTAATCCCTTAAGCATTGTAAGTAGCGTCATTAAATCACCATATACTCTACCTGTCTTACCACGAACTAATTCACAAATATCAGGATTTTTCTTTTGTGGCATAATTGATGAGCCAGTTGAATAAGCATCATCTAAATCGATAAACTTAAATTCCCAGCTACACCACATAATAATTTCTTCAGAAAATCTTGATAGATGCATCATACAAATTGAAGCACATGAGGCAAGCTCACAGCAGAAATCTCTATCAGATACGCCATCTAAGCTATTTTCAGTAGGACCATAAAATCCTAATAGCTTAGATGTCATAAATCTATCGATTGGATATGTAGTACCTGCAAGTGCACAAGATCCTAGTGGAGAATAATTCATTCTTTCATATGCATCATAGAATCTATCAAAATCTCTTTTCAGCATAAATGCATACGCTAAAAGATGATTTGCAAATGTAATAGGCTGTGCTCTTTGTAAATGTGTATAGCCAGGCATAATTGTTTCCTTATTAGCCCCTGCTAAATCAACTATACAATCAATTAGCTTAGCTATTAGCTCTAATACATCATCCGTTTCCTTCTTTAAATGCATTCTTACATCAAGAGCAACCTGATCATTACGTGATCTAGATGTATGTAATCTTTTACCAACCTCACCTATTCTATTTGTTAATTCAGCCTCGATAAACATATGAATATCCTCAGCCTCATAATCAAATTCTAGGCTACCAGCTTTAATATCCTCTAATATTTCTGATAATGTCTTACATATCAAATTAGAGTCCTCTAATGAGATTATACCCTTTTGACCAAGCATTGTAGCGTGAGCGATAGACCCAACAATATCACTTTCGTACATTACACCATCAAATGAGATAGATGAATTAAAATCATTTACCTCCTTATTTAATTCCTTTTGAAATCTTCCTGCCCACATCTTGGCCATAATAACACCTCAATTTTACTTTTTATTCTTTTGATCTAATAAAGCCTTAACCTTAATTGGTAATCCAAATAAATTGATAAAGCCCTTTGAATCATATTGATCATATGCACCATCATCATCTCCAAATGAAGCAATTTCCTCATTCCATAATGAATATGGAGATGTAATTGATGCAGGTATAATATTACCCTTATATAATTTAAGCTTTACATCACCAGTAACTGTTTCTTGCGTCTTTGTAACAAATTCACTTAAAGCCTCACGAAGTGGTGTAAACCATAATCCGTTATAAACTAAATCTGCAAACTTATCTGCAACCTGTCTCTTGAAATGTGATGTTTCCTTATCTAAGCAAATAGATTCTAGCATTTCATGAGCCTCATATAAAATAGTTCCACCTGGAGTTTCATATACACCACGACTCTTCATACCCACTAATCTATTTTCAACGATATCGATAATACCACATCCATTAGCTCCACCTAATTCATTTAGCTTCCAAATTAAATCTACGCCATTCATTTCAACTCCATCAACAGCTGTTGGAATACCCTTCTCAAAATGAATAGTTACATATGTAGGCTTATCTGGTGCATCCTCAGGTGATACGCCCATTTCTAAAATCTTTTTATACATTGGCTCATTAGCTGGATCCTCTAAATCTAATCCCTCATGAGATAAATGCCATAAATTCTTATCCTTTGAATAGCTTGTTTCTCTTGAAATCTTAAGAGGAATATTATGAGCCTCAGCATAATCAATTTCCTCATCACGAGATTTAATATCCCATTCTCTCCATGGAGCAATAATCTTCATATTAGGAGCATATGCCTTAATAGCTAGCTCAAAGCGTACTTGGTCATTACCCTTACCTGTACAGCCATGACATATAGCATCAGCACCCTCAGCTAACGCAATTTCAACAATTCTCTTAGCAATAATAGGACGTGCAAATGATGTACCTAATAAATATTTACCTTCATATTTAGCTCCTGCCTGTAATGTAGGGAAAATATAATCCTCAACAAATTCCTTATTTAAATCCTCAATATAAAGCTTTGAAGCCCCAGTCTTAAGCGCCTTAGCCTCTAAGCCCTCAAGCTCATCAGCTTGACCTACATTACCAGATACTGCAACAACCTCACAATTATCATAATTCTCCTTTAGCCATGGGATAATAATGGATGTATCTAAACCTCCTGAATAAGCTAAAACTACCTTTTTAATTCCTTTTGACATTTTCATTTCCTCCATTTTTCTTTTTAATAAAAAAAGGCATCTCTTAAAAACTAAAGAGACGCCTATGTAGCGCGGTACCACTCTTCTTCCCTGCTTACGCAAGGCACTTAATTAATTTTATCTTCATTGACACGTTCAAGCATAATCTCATATACCGCTTCCACCATCCGGTACTCTCTATAATTCAATTTAAGCCTTACTACTTCAATATCATCGATAATATCTAATTAATAAATAAAAAAAGGACGACTAGTCCTCTTTTGAAGGACAATAATTATGAAATAACTATTGGTCCTTCATAATTATACTCAAGTTTATATATTAAACTATCTTTGCAGGATTATCTATTAAGGAGCCAGCCCAAAATAGATACTTTAATTATAATCCTATATTTTTAATAGTCAACATCAAAATGATTAAAAATTTAATTAAAGCGTTTTCAATAAAATATATTTTTTATTTTGTGCAATATTAACGAATATATATGAATAAAATTTAAAATTTATGTTTTTTATTTTCGAATAAAATTCGAGAAAAACAATTTTTTTAATATATTTTTCGTTTTCATTTTGCATTAGCATAAAACTATGATATAATACCTTCTCGAAGGGAATGATTTATTATGAATAATTATTTACAAAAAGCATACTGTATGAATCAAACTGTAAGAATTTATGCAGCAATAACAACAGATATCGTAAAGCATACACAAGAAATCTTTAATATGTGGCCAACAAGCTGTGCAGCATTAGGTAGAACACTAACAATGGCTGCGATTATGTCTTGTACATATAAAAATGATGACTTCTTAAATATAAAGGTTAACGGTGATGGTCCTATCGGAAGAATCACTGTTGAGGCACACGATGGCAAGGTTCGTGGATTTGTTCAAAATCCTGGCATCTACTTAACATATAACAATGGAAAGCTAGCAGTTGATAAGGCTGTAGGTGCAGGCTTCATTGAGGTAATCAAGGATTTACATTTACGTCAACCATTCTCATCAACTTGCGAAATCATTTCAGGTGAAATCGCTGAGGACTTCACATATTATTTTGCAAAATCTGAACAAATTCCTTCTTCAGTTGGCTTAGGTGTTCTATTTGATAACGAATCTAAGGTTAAGGCAGCTGGTGGCTTCTTAATCCAGGTAATGCCAGGATGCAAGGATGAATATATTACTATCCTTGAGGAAAGATTAAGCCAAATGAAGTCTTGTTCTACTATGATTGATGAGGGTTATACTGCTGAGGATATTATTAATGAGATTACTGGTGGAGACTATCAATTACTTGAAACTAGAGAATTATCATATGAATGTAGCTGCAGCAAGGAAAGATTTGAGCGCGGCTTAAAATCACTTGGTGCTGAGGAATTAACCGCAATTCTTGAGGAAGACAAAAAGGCAGAAATCACATGTAATTTCTGCAACACTAAATATGAATTTAATGAAGATGATTTAAAAAGACTTATCCTTGAGATTTAAATAAATCAATATTTATAGGAAAGAATGTATACGTCTCAACTAATATTAAAAATATTATTAATACTATGACACTATTTGAACCTTCAAATAGTGTTATTTTTTTATACCTATAAATAAACACTAAAATAATTGAAATGAAAAATATAACAATATTAACCCACATAACATCCTTACCAATTATTCCGCTATAGGTATAATAGGCTGATATCATAAATATAACTGATA
>JAZQVB010000112.1:0-2719 GCA_045631605.1 Anaeroplasma sp. | reverse complement strand
CCTTATTAATTTTTTTAATATTATTTAATATTAATATTGCCCTCATAATTACACCCTATTATCTTTATACCATTTAATTAAGCTATATCTATTTATACTGCCATCAATTCTAGAAATAATATCATCATTTTTAAATAAAATATAGGTCGGTATTCTATTTACCTTATATTTTGCTTTAAGATGTGGATATTTTGTGACATTTACAACATATATATTAATTTTTGCTACTAAATCTAATTCCTTTAAGGCTTCTATATGTAAATTACATGAGCTATTCCAAGATGCCTTAAAGTATAAAATATAATCATCCTTTAAAACTAAATTCAAATTATAATCAAGTATCAATTTATCCGTCCTTTATTTTAATTGTACGACGGTAACACCATTTAATCCTTCTCCTTCACCACCATAGCGATAGCTTTTTACGTAAGGACATTTCTTTAAATATTCTTGTACTGCCTTTCTTATTGCTCCAGTACCAAATCCATGAATGATTGTTACTGATTCAAGGTTACCAAGAATTGCTTGATCTAAATATTGGTCCATTAAATAAGCCACATCCTCATATCTCTTACCACGTAAATCAAGTGATAATTGAGCGTGTGATGATGGATTATAGCCTGATAATCTTGTTTTCTTTTCTGGCTTCTTTTCAGGCTTTGCCGCAAGCTGTAATTCAGATTTTTTAAATTCCATACCGAATTGACCAATATTAACGATATATTTGTCTTTCTTAATTTTAGCGATTGTACCATATTTTTGATATGTTTTTACATATACGAAATCGCCCTCATGAAGCTCCTCATTGAATAGCTCCTCACTTTCATGATTAACCTCAAGGCTTCTTGTTTTTCTCTTTAATTCAGCTAATTGATGCTCCTTATAGTTTTCCTCACTTAGGTTTTTAATCTCATCAATTAATTTAGTAGCTTCTTCCTTAGCATTTAAAATAATTTCATTAGCTTCCTTTTTCGCATCAGCAATAATTTTATCAGTCTTCTTAACTAAATCAAGCTTTTCTCTTTTTAAATCAGATAGTGTTTGCTCGTACTGACTAATTTTATGCTCAAGCTCATCCTCTTTATTCCTTAATTTAGTCATTTCTTCTTCAAGATTTCCTATTAATTGAGAAGATTCAGAGGAAATAATATTTAATTCATTTCTGCTTGCTTCAATAATTTTAGGATTTAATCCTAATCTAGATGCAATTTCAATTGCGTTAGATTTACCAGGTACACCTAATAATAGCTTATAAGTTGGCTTTAATGTATTTGTATTAAATTCTACTGAAGCATTAGAAATCCCATCATTTTGATATGCATAATTCTTAAGCTCACTATAGTGTGTTGTACAAATAACCTTAGCACCTGCATTTTTTAAATAATCAATTATTGCTATCGCAAGGCTACTACCCTCCTTAGGATCAGTACCACTACCTAGCTCATCTAATAAAACTAAGCCTTCATATGATATATTATCTAAAATATTAACAATTTTAGTCATATGAGACGAGAATGTTGATAGTGATT
Organism: Anaeroplasma sp.; assembly: GCA_045631605.1. Lineage (GTDB taxonomy): Bacteria > Bacillota_I > Bacilli_A > Acholeplasmatales > Anaeroplasmataceae > Anaeroplasma. The sequence goes on along the minus strand of JAZQVB010000112.1, from coordinate 1,190 downwards.
GTTCTATTGATTGCTCATCGCCAATATCGGCAACAATTGAATCAAATAATCCGAACACAGAATCAGTTGAGGCAGGAACCATCATACCGTAATATACCATTAAATGTAGTAATCCTACAGTTTTTAAGGCAACTGTTTTACCACCAGTGTTAGGACCTGTAATAATAATTACATTAAATTTGTTACCTAATTCAACATCAATAGGCACACAAATTGATTTATCAATTAATGGATGCTTACACTTTTTAATATTAAATGCTTGATTATTAGCTAATTTAACATCATTATAATCATTTTCCTTAGCCATTAATGCCTTTGCATAGATTATATCAAGTGATGTTAATAATTCTAAATTGTTTAATAAATCGTCACTTTCAGCTGAAACAAGTAAAGATAAATTCTTTAAAATTACTTGAATTTCTTTCTTTTCTTGAGCCTGATATGATTCAATTTGATTAGATGTTTCTAAGGTAGATTCTGGTTCAATATAAACAGTTGTATTTGATGATGATACATCATGAATAATACCTTTGAATGTATTCTTATGCTCAATTTTAACTGGTACACACATTCTTCCATCTCTTTGAACAATTAATTGCTCAGTAAGCATAGAGGCCTTTGTAGTTAAAATTTCATTTAATTTACTTCTAAGACGATTATCTAATGATTTTAAGCTTCTTCTAATCATAAATAGCTCACGTGAGGCATTATCTAAAATCTTACCCTCAGTTGAAATAGCTAATGTTATATTAGTTTTTAAAGCCTGAGGTGTTTTTATTCCCTTAACATAGCTTAATAAATTTGGAGTTTGAAGCTTAATGATATCTAATTGCTTAAAATATTTTTCAACATTTACACCACAATCAATTAATCCTACTACATTTAATAGATCAATTGCCTGTAATACACCACCAGCCTTAGCTAAGCGTAATGCATTTTTAATTTCATATAAGCCACCAAGTGGAATATCTGATAGCTTAATAATTGAATCAAATGCTTCCTTAGTTTCCGCCTGTAATTTTGTAATATAATCATAATCATATTTTAATTCAAGGCTATCTATTAGCTCCTTAGCATAGCTTGTTTTGGTATATGCCTTAAGATTATTAATAACCTTATTAAATTCTAAAGTATTTATATCGTATTTCATAATAGCCTCCTAAAATATGCTATAACGAATAAAAATATAG
>JAZQVB010000111.1:0-2398 GCA_045631605.1 Anaeroplasma sp. | reverse complement strand
ATTTCCATATCCACAAATTGCATAACTGATTTGTTTCTATTTTCTTTTTTTGTTAACATTTTACATCACTCATTTCCTACTTATATTATACCATTTTTGGCATTTATAAGCCAGAAATACTTATCCACATTAAACTCTAGTGAAAATAAAAGACTGTTGAGTTTGTCAACAGTCTGAGACTAATCACTTGAGCAGTGATTAGTCTTTTTCTTATTGTAAAACCATATTTATCTTCTTATTTGTTTTAATAAATATAGGTGTAATTATTAACATTGTTAATAGCTCCGAAATAGGTATAGCTAAATATACACCCTTTTCATTTAAAGCTAAGCTTAATAGGAATGCAGCTGGTAAAATTAACACAAATTGTCTTAATAACGCAATTAATAATGATTTAAATCCATGCTGAATTGATTGGAAATATGAGGCCAAAATGTAATTGAATCCACCAAACACAAATGATAATGCTGCAATTCTTAGGAATGTGTAAATTTCATCAATATTTTCAACATCGCTATAGAACATTGACATAATTAGATTTGGTATAACCATAAATATACCCATACATACTATTCCGATTATTACTGTTAATATTACTGAATAATTAACAGTATCCTTAAATTTCTTTTTATCATTCGCACCATAGAAATATGAAATTAATGGCATAGTACCTTGAGAAATACCACTAACAGCCATATAAACAAAGTATTGAAGCTTATAGTAAATACCAAATGTAGTTACTGCAAGCTCATTTAATTGAACTAATATATAATTCATACATGATACCATTATAGATGGAATTGCTGTCAAAATAATTGAAGGTACACCTACTAAATATATTGCCTTAATACATTTCTTATCAAAATATAAATTTTTAAATTTAAGCTTGATTGAATTTCTTTTAGATAAAACAAAATAAAACATTACTAATACAGATATCACCTGTCCTACTACTGTTGCGATAGCGGCACCCTGAACACCCATATTTAATTTAAATATTAAAATTGGGTCTAATACGATGTTAATAACAGATCCTATAATTAATGAAATCATAGGTAATACCATTTTACCATCAGCCTGTAATATCTTTTCAAGGGCGATTGATACAATAGTTGTAAATGAGAATACTAATATCCAATTGATATATGTAATTGCATAATCAATTACTATTTGATTATCTGTAAAGCTTTTAATAAATAATGGAGCTACTAATAGTCCAACAACCATTACAATAATGTAATGAATTATAGATGCAATAACACCAAGTGTTGCGCCATTTCTAGCCTCATCATCACGTCCTTCACCTTTTTTGATAGATACATATGCGTTAATACCTATACCAATACCTAAGCCAATTGCTAAAATTATATTTTGAATTGGGTAAACTAATGATATTGCCTCCATCGCAAGAGTATCATATTTAGTTATATAAATTGAATCCACTAGATTATATAAGCATTGTATCAGCATTGATAATGCTGGTGGAATAGACATTTTTATTATAAGTGGTAATAATTTCCCTTTATACATATTAACCTCCAAAAAAATAAGCCTCGCAATTCATTTGTTGTCTCCGAAATGAATAAATGCGAGGCTTTATTAAGCATTAGAATTGTATCACAATGATATTACTTTGTAAACAATTATTTTATTAAATTAAATAAATTTCTTTAATTTGATTTTGAATGTCTTCATCTACTCCAATAGCTAATAAATAACTCATTATTGAGCCATATTTGTTTTCAATTTCACTTATTGTATATTCAATATATTCCTTTTTAGAATATAGCATTTCAATAAGTAAATTCTTAAATTTAGGCATTGGGAACAAAAACATATTAGATAATATCTTAGTTTTAGTATTATATCTTCTATTACAAATATCTGACATACAATAATCTCTAATAATATCCTCCTTGGATACACCAAGAATAGTTAATAGGCATAATGTAATAATTGCAGTTCTATCCTTACCACCAGTACAATGATATACTATTCCACCAGCTTTATTTTCAATTATTAATTCGAAAAATCTTTTGATTTGAGATTGTGAAAATTCATGGAATATAATACTTTTATACATACTTTTCATATATTCAACACCGATATTATCTCCAGTTAATTCCTTACTTATTTTACGAAGTGCACTTCCCATTTTCTTTTCACGAGAAATACCAAAGAAAGATTCTGATAATAATGATAAATGAATTAGCTTAGTCTCAGCAGGTAATTCATATTTTTTAGATTCACTAACCTCTATATCTGTTCTTAAGTCAATAATAGTCTTAATATCATATTCATTAAATAGCTTACTTCTATTTTTATCATTAGCCTTATCTAATCTAGAACTTCTAATAAGTGCTTTAGGCTTTATTTGTTTACCAGATTCAGTTTTATA
>JAZQVB010000110.1:0-3778 GCA_045631605.1 Anaeroplasma sp. | reverse complement strand
TCCTTACTATATTTTGCTTTTCTACTCATAAAAAAATACCTCCAAAGTAGACTTAATAATCTCGAGGTCATAAATCCTATAGTTGGATTACAATTCCTTTTAATTATTTTCTTTGTCTACTTTGGAAGTATCATATCACATTTGATTTGGGGTCTTTTTTCTTTATATATTTTAAGTATTTATTTTAAAACTATCTTTTAAATGATATAATAAACTTTAAAGGGGTTGATTAATATGCAATATGAGGACATATTAAAAACATTAGGAAATACACCAATTGTGGAATTGGATAAAAATATATACGCTAAGCTTGAATGTAAGAATCCTACTGGTTCGAGTAAGGATAGGGCAGCTTTATTTATGATTAGACAGGCTGAAATGGAGGGTAAGCTAGTACCTGGTGGTACTATTATAGAGCCTACTAGTGGTAATACTGGTATAGCTTTAGCTTATTTTTCAAATTTGTTAGGATATAATTGTATTATATGTATGCCTAATAATGTTGGTGTTGAAAGAATTAATTTAATTGAGAAATATGGTGGTTCTGTAATATTAACTCCAGCTGAATTTGGTATTACAGGTAGTATAGATATGGCTAAGGATATGGCCTTAGAAATTGAGAATTCATTTGTGCCATTACAGTTTGAAAATAAGGCAAATGTTACTGCTCATTTTAAGACTACAGGGCCTGAAATATTAAGGGATTTACCTGAATGTGATGTTGTTGTATGTGGTATTGGTACTGGTGGTACTATTACTGGTATAGCTAAGTATTTAAAGATGAAGAGTGATGTATATATTGTAGGTGTAGAGCCTAGCGAATCACCTATTTTAACTAAGAATAAAAAAGGCAGCCATGGTATTTTAGGTATTGGTGCTGGCTTTAAGCCTAATATTTTAGATATGGATTTAATTGATGAGGTTTTAACGGTATCTACTGATGATGCTTATGATACGGCTAGGGATATAATGACGAGATTTAATGTTTCTGTAGGTATTTCTAGTGGTGCTGCTTATAAGGCAGCATTAAAAATTAAGGAAAAAATGCCTAATAAGAAGATAGTTGTTATATTTCCTGATGATTCAAGTAAATATATTTCAACTAAATTATTTAAATAATTTAGAAAAAATGATATAATTGTATAAAGATTGTTGTAAGGATGTGATGTTATGAACCGAAAAAATGTTTTTATAAGCTACGGTCATAATGTTTATGATGATGTTGTTAAAAAAATTGCAAATTGTATAAGAGAATTTGATTATAATGTATTCTTCGATATTGATTACTTACATAAGGGAGATTGGGAGGAAACAATTGATAATCATATTAGAGGCTCTAAATATTTTATTTTTGTGGTTTCATCTAAGTCAGTTTCTAGGGAAGGTTATTGCTTAAATGAATTATGTAGAGCTTTAGAGTGTGGTAATATAATTATCCCAGTTGTTTTAGATGATTCTTTAACACCTTTAAGCATTAATAAATATCAAAGATTAGATTTATCTAAGGCCATTAAGCCAGATGGGTGTGTTGATGATGACATTTTTAATGATGTAATGGAAAAGATTAAGGGTATATTATCAGGTAATTTAGAGGTAGGATATACTGATGGAGAATCAATGATAAAAACCTATCTTAAGCCTATTTCATCAAAGGATGAATTATATAGACATTATGAAAAGTTTAAGGGAAGAAAAAAGGCCTTTAAGGAATTTGAGGAATTTGTAGAGTCTGAAGCTAATATTTGGTGGCTGCCTTCAAGCCCAGGTACAGGTAAGACAGCGTTTGCGACTATGCTGGCATGGAATTATCCTAAGGCTGTTGCGGGTATTCATTTATGTAAATTTAACAATTCAGATAGAATAGATCCTAAAAAGATTTTTACAACGCTTGCTTATCAGCTAGCTAATTTCTTACCTGAATATAAGGCTAAGCTATTAGAGCTAAATGAGCTTGATAAGATTTTTGAAAAGAATGCTGAAAGAATATTTGAATATTTATTCATTGAGCCTTTATATAACATTAAGCCTTTAAAAAATGTAGTCCTTGTTATTGACGCCCTAGATGAGGCTTCATTTAGAGGAGATAATGAGGTTTGTGCTATTTTACAAAGAGCTAAATTGAAAAATATTATACCTAGTTGGTTAAAGTTTGTTTTAACAAGTAGAAGAGAACCAGAGGTTGTTAATTATTTAAGCTATATTTCATCTATTAGTACTCAGTTTGAGGTAAATACTATTGATGATATTAAGGAATATTATTTAGATCAATTCCCTGAATTAGATGATAGTAAATTAGAAATATTATTAAATAAATCAGAGGGATCATTCCTTTATGCAACCGAAATTACTAAACAGGTAAGAAATAAGACATTAAGTCTGGCGGATATTAATTTATTCCCACCAGGTATTTATGGTTTCTTTAATGATTGCTTTAACAGAATATTTGATGCTGGACTTATTACATTTGATGAGGTTAAGCCAGTTTTAGAATTCTTATGTATATTTACCGAGGTTGTAACTGAGGAGTTTTTACAACAAATTTTAAATAAGGACGAATATGAAATTAGAAGAGTAGTATCTAGTATTAGTGGCTTATTTAAAATATCAGCTGAGGGTATAGAGCCAATTCATAAATCATTAATAGATTGGCTATCAGCTCCTGGTAATGTTGCTCAAAAGTATTATGTAAGTAGAAAAAGTGGGTTTAAGAGACTATATGATTACTTAAAGGTAATCTATGATAAGAAAAGATATAATAATATCTATTTAATTAAGCATTATGGTAAATCATTAATTGAATTAAATAAGACTGATGAGCTTGAGGAAATGCTTAATAATTATAGATTCCTTGCGGTAAGGAATAAAAATCTTCATTTTGATACAGGATTAAAGGAATATTTAATTGAAATATCAAAATTTGATGATCCATATTCTATTTTTACAGGAGAGACATTTATTAGATTATTTGAGGAAAATAGAAGATTATTATATAATTCTGGAATGTTCTTTGATTTGAAGAAACTAGGATTAACTGATGCGTTAGATGATTTTTCAGGTACATTATCACTTGAGGGTGAAATTGGTATTGCATTCTATTATTATATCGTTGAGGAATTTGATAAGGCTATTAAGCAATGTAAGCTTTTAATTAATAGTAATGATGAAATTCAGGATTATCCTGGATTACTTGCAGAGGTATATAATGTTAAGGGCTTATCAGAGCGAAAGCTTGTAGAATTCGATAATGCGATTGATTCATTTGATAATGCTATTATTAATGCTAATAAGGCAATTGAAATTGATGAATATGATAATTGTGATCCAGAATTTGAATTATCTATGGCATATTTAATATTAGGTAAGATATATACTAATTTATTAGACTTTAATAAGGCTAATATGTGTCTTGATAAGGCATGTGAGGTTTTAAAGGGTAGAATAGATTCATTAGATGATGGTGATGATAAGACAGCTAAGTTATTATTCTTAGCTGAGGAATATAGAGTTTATGCTTATTCATGTATATGGGAAGAAGATTTTAAAAAGGCTGAGGAGCTATTAAATCTTTGTGATGATATATATAAGCATAATAAATCATCTACTGATAGATATTTCTTAAGATATCAATATTCATCTTGTCTTTTAAATATTATGAAGGATGAAGAGGAAGGAATTGAGGTTAAGCTATTAAGCCTACTTAAGAATATTAAGGGTAAATATGATAATGGTACTGTTAATATGTATTTAGGATTGCTTAATTTACTTAAGAATAATATGG
>JAZQVB010000109.1:0-4155 GCA_045631605.1 Anaeroplasma sp. | reverse complement strand
TTTAACAAAAGAATGATGAGGATAACAAATGGAATTGAGCGAAAAACATTAACTAGCGCGGATAAAATACGATTTATCCACTTATTTTCTAATAAGCTTTCATATAATACTTTCCCAATACCTTTTATCATATAGAGCCTCTCATTTTCCTGAAACCAAAATTAATTATATAATAATTATACAATTATTATGCTTTTTTAGCAACAAATTGAAAATCAAAATATTTTCATCTAACAACAAAAAGCAACCTCAAGCCATATCCATATATCATATTTGGTATATATTATATAAGCTTTATTGGTTGCTTTTATTAATGTCTATATCATATGAATTACCAGAACATCCGCTTGAGCAAAATCCATTAATTTCATGGAAAGGAACTACTAAATCATTAGATATAGCATTTTTAGCAAAATTTAAAAATGACTTTATATTTTTCCCGTGAAAATAAGTACCATCTTCTTTCACTGCCCCTAAATCATATATGTTATGATTCTTTGCACCGACTTCTAAATCTATAAAAACTAATTCTTTCATACAATCACGTCCCTATTATCGGCTATTTTACAAATTATACCATCATTTTAATAAAAAATAAAATGTATTATGTTTTAACATGTATTTTTTGTAATATTTTTATAAAATTATAAAGTCTTTCTACCCCAATGCCACATCTAGAATCATCATAATTAGAAAGCCTATAGTAAATGATATTGTTGAAATGTTTTTATTATCTCCTTTTTGAGATTCTGGTATTAGCTCCTCTACTACTACATAAAGCATTGCCCCTGCGGCAAAGCTTAATACGTATGGTAGTATACCTTTAATTAGTCCTGATATTAAAAATGTAATTAGTGCTGATATAGGCTCTACTGCACCTGAAAGAACACCGTAGGAAAAGGATTTTTTCTTACTGTTACCTGATACTATTAATGGGGTAGATATAATTGCACCCTCAGGTATATTTTGAATTGCTATACCTATGCATAATGCTAGGGCAGCTGCCATAGTCATTATGCTGTTACCATAATATACCTCAGCTAATACTACACCTACAGCCATACCCTCAGGTATGTTATGTAATGTTACTGCAAATATTAGTATTGAAACATTTTTAGATTTTGTTTTAGATTTTTTAGTTAAATATGGTGTTATATTATTAATTAATAATAAAAATAGAACACCTAATAAAAAGCCTATTGCTACTGGAATAAATGATAATCTCTCTAGATGAGATGATTCATCTAGTGCTGGAATAATTAAAGACCAGATTGATGCTGCTACCATAACACCAGAGGCAAATCCTATTAATATTTTATCTAATGTGTTATTAATACCATTTTTAAATAGAAATACAGCTGACGCTCCTAATGCTGTACCTAAAAATGGTATTAATATTGCAAATATAATTTCTAATTCCATAAATTATTCCTCTTTCCTATACTATATTTAGTATATGTAGAATAATTATTTTCACATAAGCAATAGTTTATAAAAGAAAAAAGTCCTTTCGGACTATTTACAATTAATAAATCTCTTATTTAGATAAGACTTATTGAAATATTTTATTTTTATTTAAACGAATTAATAATCTCAGTCAATCTATTTTCTAATAAATACTTAGTTACATCTTGATTAACAGCGCATCCTCGCACCTGATAAACATTCCCATTATCATCATAATGAAAGCCAAACATTTTATCATCTTTAGTTGGATTTTTTCGTTGTTTAACATTTAACATAAAATTTTTCATTTCATCATTATTTAATGCTAGAATAATTGGATCCCAAGCAACATCAGTAATAGAAGCTTTATCCCAAGCTTTAGGATGAACCACACGAGTTCCTATTAATAAAAACCAATCAGCATTATCTGGAACATCAAATCTATTAAACCATAAATATCCTGTAACTGGAACCTTCTTCCCATTTACACTAATAGTTTTGTTCTCGTAATACGTTCTTGATTGCTTTACCTGAACAGTTATGAATTCATTTTTAATTCCTGTATCAGAATACAAAACAAGATCAATTCCTTTTTCTTGTCGTGAAGCAGGCACAAAAGCTGAAACCTTCTTCTTCTTTGTTATCAAATTAACCAATTTATCTGCAGCTGCAAATTCACCATAAGGTATTGTAAAAATAGCATCCATAATTGAAAATACCTCCTAAATTTAGTTTTCGTTTCGAATTCTATACTTTTTTCAAATAGGATATTAGCTGAAATAGCTAATATCCAATGGATTATAAAATTTTATATGCTTGCTTAATGTCATGAAGTGATACAATAAATATTTCTTTAAAGTGTGATTTATCTATTATGTGCTTTGCTGCTGCATAAGGGTAATAATTCATATCATTATTATACCATGAATTTTCCGTACGCTTAGCAATAGCAAAATACCCTTTAATCATAGCATATTCATATTCAAAATATGATGCTAATCCTTCTTTAATAACTTTTGCAGGAATATATGTATTTAATTTACTTAAATACTTTTTATGATTAGGCTTATTCTCTTCCTTTATATTAAAATAATGGTGGAAATGAAAATATTCATGAGCAAATACTGTGTATAATAAATTATCATAATTCACATTATCTTGAATTGAAAAATCCTTAATATTGTGTAAATACAATATTATAGTTGATAACGAATTCCTGTCATATTCCTCACATGTTTTTTTATTATCTATATATTCTCCTAATAATACTATTATTAGCTTTACATTATTTTTAATTAGCTCTTCAATATATTTATTGGCCTTTATGTATATTGGTGTATCAACATTTAATCCTGCAATAATACCTAATATTTTAATTAATACTGGTTTTATTGTCTCATCATATGAATATATATCATCAGCATTTAATGCACTAATAACATTTAATTTAAGTGATTTAACATCACTAGATATACATTCATGCTGATTCTTTTCAATGAAGTCATAAACATTATCGTACCAGCTTGTTGTTATCTTTTTTCTTTTTTCAAAGACTATATCTACATATTCTGGATTACTATCATATCCTGTTAATTTCCAACACAAATCTCTTATACCATTTATTTCGTTAATTTTATTACGCAATGTAAATTCAAGCTCGTTGTCAACAATCACATTAGTGTTTGTATTAGAAATAGCAGTCTGTGGCACCATGTTTAAAGCTATATCTAATTGTAATGAATATAATCCATTAGCTCTTAGCCAATAATCTAATCTAGGTCGATGCTCTTCCTTCCATTCACAGCATATTACATAGTCTCTAACAAATAAATTTGCATAATAATGCTTAATCCTAACATTTGACTTAACTATAGCTGAATAGGATAAACCAAATGTCTTACTACAATAATTCTTATCCTCTAGATTATCCAACATGTTTTTATTTAATAAATTATTATCAAGTAAATATTTAAACACATTTTTAGCATATTGACCTATTTTCATACCCTACTCTCCTTACGTCCATAGAAATAATAAACTCCATTTTCAGCATCATGTATTTGCTTATACGCAGTATACATATGATTTAAAACCTTATATAATGCTACCTTCCCTACACCTGCTCCAAATAGTGGGATAATAATTGATTTAATATTGTTATTTAATGCACACATTAATGTTGAACGCATACAAAAATAAACAATACGATCATCCTTAATTACCTCAGGCACAACCATTGTAGGTGTATGAATTAGCTTTTTATTTTTAGGTGCGTCTATTATAAAACTAGTTCCAACTAGCTGCTCACCATAGTAATTATCACAAATAAATTTCTGAACTTTGTAATGGAAATCCCAGCCTAAATATTCAGAAATAGCTGCATCATATCCACCATCCATTATTCCATATGAATTTGCAGGGCTTACAATACATTCAATATCTGGATTCTTACTCATATAATTAACAAATTCATCTAGAACTATTTCAACATTATCGAATTCCTCAAATGCTGATTTAAATAGCATTTGCTCTACTAATGATTTTGTTATGATATAAATTTTCATATTTTCTAATTTCATTATTGCCTCCAATATTTAAATTGTAATTACATATAGCATTAATAATAAAATATTCAAGTTTATTATCTAATTATATATTATTTTAAAAGAAAATAAAAGGAGGATATCACTCTTCAAAGTGATATCCTCT
>JAZQVB010000108.1:0-1437 GCA_045631605.1 Anaeroplasma sp. | reverse complement strand
AAGCGAGTTAAATGTCCATTTATTAAAGGAGACTTGTAATTATTTAAACATAAACTGTCATATAACTTCACTATCTAAATCAAATTTTCAATACGAAGATGCTACTGCTTCTGATGAATGGGGGCTTAATATATGTAAAGCTTTACATGCGAAGACATATATAAATGCTCCAGGTGGCATTTTATTTTTTGATAAGAATAAATATAAGAAAGAAGATATAGAAATAAAATTTATTAATCCAATTTTAAATAGTTATAATCAAAATTGCGAAACTTTCACTCCAGGTTTATCCATTCTAGATGTAATGATGTTTAATAGTGTAGATCAAATACAAGAAATGTTGATAAGTTATGAGGAAATTAAATAATTATTTAAGAGGTGAATAGTATTTGAAAGGAATTTTGTTAGCAGGAGGTTCAGGGACTAGACTGTACCCTTTAACCAAAACTATATCAAAGCAAATGTTGCCTATTTATGATAAGCCGATGATTTATTATCCATTATCTGTATTAATGCTAGCGGGAATAAGAGAGATTCTAATTATTTCCACCCCTCGTGATATTGAAGGATTTAAACAGCTTTTTGGGGATGGTAGTAAGCTAGGTATGAACTTTGAATATGCTATTCAAGAAGATCCGAGTGGATTAGCTGAAGCATTTATTATTGGAGAGAACTTTATTGGGAATTCATCAGTTGCATTAGTTTTAGGAGATAATATTTTTTACGGTTCAAACTTATCGGATATATTAAAAGACGCAGTTTCTTTAACTAAAGGAAGTATTATATTGGGTTGCTATGTAAATGACCCTCGCGCTTATGGGGTAGTAGAAGTAGATGAACAACATAACGCCATTTCAATTGAAGAAAAGCCTGAAAAACCTAAATCTTCATATGCTATTCCAGGGTTATATTTCTTTGATAATAAAGTTGTACAATTAGCGAAAAATGTTAAGCCATCAGAACGCGGAGAGTTGGAAATCACCTCGATATTAGAACAATACATGCAACAAGGAGAACTGATAGTGGAGCTGACAGGACGTGGATTAGCTTGGTTAGATACAGGCACACACGAATCATTATTAGAAGCTTCTAATTTTGTTGAAGCTATTCAAAAACGTCAAGGTTTGTATATTGCTTGTATTGAGGAGATTGCATATAGAAAGGGCTATATTACAAAGCAACAACTAGTAAAACTTTCTGAACCACTTATGAAAACAGATTATGGAAAATATTTAATGGATATTGCACAAATTGTTGATTTTTCGTTTGAAACAGTATCTTAAAAGGTGGCTAATTTTATATGAAAAGGTTATTAGTAACTGGGGGAGCCGGATTTATTGGTGGCAACTTTATTCATTATATATTAAAACATTACCCTCACTATAAAATTTATAATTTAGATGTTTTAACTTATGCAGGAGAATTAACAAAGCATCA
>JAZQVB010000107.1:0-5961 GCA_045631605.1 Anaeroplasma sp. | reverse complement strand
AATGTGATTCAACTAATGCATTATATTTACTAAAAATGGCTAAAATAATATAAGAGATGGACTACAAAATGTAGTCTATTTTTCTTTATATCTTTAAAAATATGTAATATTATTATATAATATTATTAAGTATGCATATAGGAGGTGCCACATGGAATTTTTATTTAAATTAGGTATAGTGGAAATAGATTTTTCAAGTGTAATAAGCTTTTTTGCTGGCTTATTTATAGGGGCTCTATTAGTATGCTTATTGTATGCCATTTTTGTTGTTGCATCATTAGGTAGTAAAAACTTTTTAGTTCATACTGAGGATGATTCATTAACAACAACAGAGGTTAAGGAAATGATCATTAACGCTCAAAAAAATTATCAGGATAAGGCGTTACGTGGTGATGTATCGAAGCTTAATCATTGTAAAAATATATGTAAGGATTTAGTTTATGGTATTGCCACAAGATTTTATCCTAAAAGTAAATATCCTTTATTAGAAATGACTGTTGATGAAACATTAATGCTAGTAGAATATATTAAAAAAAGAGTAGATAAAATCCTAGATAGAAGAGGATTAAGATTGATCAAAAAGCTTAATGTGGCTCATTTGTTAGTTTTAAGTGATAAAACTAATCAGGTTGTAGATTCAAAGTTCTATCAGGTTGGTAAGGAAATTAATAATACTGTAGATGTTATTAAAAAGGTAGTTAATGTTGTTAATCCAGTTTGGTGGTTTAAAAAAAGTGTCGGAAGTATAGCCTTATCGATGTCATTAAATAAGCTATGTACAGTAGTTATCGCAATAGTTGGAGAGGAAACATATAAAATTTATAGTAAAAAGATTATAAATAAGGATGTTGAAATTGAATCTAATGTAGATGATATTTTGAATGAATTAGATAAGGAAATAAAAAATATTAAGGAAGATGACTTAATTGTTAATGAACCGGTTTCTATTAATGAAAGTCGTGCTAAATATAAGTGTAGAGTATATACACAAGAAAATAATAGCTTAGATTATAATGCTATATTCGATGAGAATATGAATTATAAGGCCGTTAAGAAGTCTTGTGAGAAAGGAACTAAAAATGAGAAAAAAGGATAAGAAACGTAAGGAGCTAATGGATATATTAGAAGAAGAGTTTGTTATTTACCAATTAGATAGAGTTGTAGTTAATCCAGGTGAGAAGAAATTTGTTCCATCAAAGGTTTGCTCTCCATTTTTTGGTACAAAGGTTTCTGATAAAACTGTATTTCACGATAATGCCGGGGATATTGATGTTGATTATGGCTATGACTACATCAGAAATAAGGAAGACAAGCATATTAGTGAGGAAGAACTAATTAAAAGACATGGTAGTAAATATTATGAATTCGATATTTTAGATGTTAGTAATGTAGAGGAGCTAAAAGGTACAGCTACTGAGGAGCTGCAAAAAAATACAAATGAAGAGGATTCTATTTCATCTGGAAGCTCATTCATTGAAAGCGTTGATGATGTGCTAAATGATTTAAATAAGACTGTAAACATTGATTTTATGGATTCGAATACTGAATTTGATGTTCGCATTGGTGTTGAGCATGATGATACATATGAATATAATACATATTCTGAAAGCATGCCAAAGCCAAAACAGGTTAATATTCCTTCATTCCTAGCTGATGATAATCAAGGCGAATTAAAGGAAATTGTTTTTGAAAATATTGATATTAAGGAAGATGTTAATATTAATACTAATCCTGAACCTAAGGCGCCTGTTTATTTCTCATCTGAGACTGTTAATAAGCCAGCTGTAGAAAGTAAGCCTGCTGAGCCTGTAAAGCCTGTAGTTCAAGCAAGCACTAATAAATTTGATAGATATGCAAATTATGAAATACCATATAAGGAGCTATATTCATTAAGCAAGCATGCCTTTGAGGAAACTCCTCGTTGGCTTGAGGAAAAGAAGGATATTATTAATCAAACACTTAAGGATTTCGCTATTGATGGTGAGGTAATTAACTATACTAAGGGTCCAGCCTTCACATTATATGAAATTATGCTTGCCCCAGGTGTTAATGTTAAGAAGGTAAATCAAATTTATGATAACCTTCAAATGAATCTAAAGGCTAAATCAATTCGTGTTTTATCGCCTATTCCAGGTAAAAATACAATTGGCATTGAAGCTCCAAATGATGTTACTGAAATGGTTAAATTCGGTGATATTTTAAGTGAAGAATATATTAATGATGGTAAGCCATTAAATCTAGTTTTAGGTAAAAATATTGATGGTACTCCAGTTTATCAGGATATTGCTGATATGCCACATGCCCTTATTGCAGGTGCTACACAATCAGGTAAGTCAGTATGTATTAATACAATTTTATTATCATTATTAATTAAAAATTCGCCTGATAATTTAAAATTAATCCTAGTTGACCCTAAGAAGGTTGAATTATCAAACTATAATGATTTACCACATCTAGCAACTCCAGTAATTACTGATGCTGCTGAGGCAACTGAAGCATTAAAGTGGGCATGCGTTGAGATGGATAGACGTTATGATATGCTAGCTAGAAGTAGAACAAAGAAGGCTTCTGATTATAATAAGAAGCGTAAGATTGATCCTACATTAGAGCCAATGCCATATTTAATTATAATTGTTGATGAGTTTAATGATTTAATTATGCAATGTGGTCAAGAGGCTAATGATTGTATCATTAGACTTGCACAAAAGGCTAGAGCGTGTGGTATTCATATTATCCTAGCTACTCAAAGACCAACAGTTGATGTTGTAAGTGGTACAATTAAAGCGAATGTACCTTGTCGTATTGCGTTCCGTGTTGCATCATCTACTGACTCATCTACAATTTTAGATGAAACTGGTGCTGAAAGCTTATTAGGACGAGGAGATATGTTAATTAAGAATAATGGTGATCCACTAAGAGCACAGGGAGCTTATATGCCTGATGAGGAAATTGAAGCTACTTGTGATTTCATTAGAGAAAATTATAGTGGTACATTCATGTTTACTCATGAGGAATTAAGAAGAAGGATTAATGAGGCTAAGGGTGCTACAACTATTCAAGGTAAGGCTGGAAGCAATGAAAGCGATGAATTATTATACGCTGTTGCGATGTACTGTATTGAGAATAATGCCTGCTCAATTAATTCAATTCAAAATCAATTTAATTTAGGATTTAATAGAGCATCTAGAATTGTAACATTATTAGAGGAAAAGCGTATTGTTTCTCCTAAAAATGGTACAAGATTCCGTGATATTCTAGTTGATGCTTATGAGCTTGAGAAGATTTTAGGAGATGATCCTAATGTATAAGAAAAATAAGGGATATGTAATATATTTTGTTATATTTTTAATGTTATTAATTTTATCATTTATAAATATAAATAAAATTATTTCATTTTCTAATATATTAGGAAGCTTATATAATTTAAGTGGACTAGGAGTTGTAATATATTTTATTGCCTTAATATTAGGGTTTATATATTATTTAACTATGCTACTTTCTATAGGCTTAATTAAAATAGATTTAAGCTTTGTTGATAAGTTGAATAAGCTTATGGATATACCTTTATTTGTTATAAAATGTATAACATTTATATTCTTTATAATTATTTTTATAACTACTCCATGTACTGTAGTAGGCTCATCAATGGAGCCTACCTTCTCCTCAGGAGATAAGGTATTATCATTAAATATTTTTAATGATTATAAAAGAGGAGATGTTGTTGTATTTTCATCTGATGAATATATGCATGATAACTCATTTTATATTAAAAGAGTTGTTGCCTCAGAGGGTGATTTTATAATATATGATAATACACAAAGTATATTATTTATAAATGATGAAGTGGAAAAGAATATTACAGGTAATGAATATTACCATATTGTAAAATCATTGGATTTAAATGTTGATGATGTTGTAGATACTGGATTTTATGTACCGAAGGGCAAGCTATTAGTTTTTGGTGATAATAGAAGCGTATCACAGGATTCACGAGCGTTTGGATTTATTAATGAATATTCAGTATATGGTGAGGTCTATTTTAGATTTTACCCGTTTAATAAAATTAAGCTAATTTAGGTAGGTGGTATTATGGCTATAATACAATGGTTTCCTGGCCATATGGCTAAGGCAAGAAGAGAAATAAGTGAAAAGGTTAAACTAGTTGACCTAATAATTGAATTAAAGGATGCAAGAATTCCATATTCCTCAACTAATCCAATGGTTGATGAAATTGTTGGAAATAAGCCAAGACTTATCCTACTTTGTAAAAGTAGCATTGCTGATCCTGTTGTTACTAAAAAATGGATGGAATATTATGCAAGTAAGGGTATATTATCATTAGATATTGACTCTATTACTGGATATAATGTTAAGAATGTTATTCCTTATTGTAAGTTAGCTTTAAAAGAAGTTTTTGAAAAAAGAAGAGAAAAACAAATTAAGAGTGAGCAAATTAAGGCTATAATAATTGGTATTCCTAATGTAGGTAAATCAACAATTATTAATACTCTTGCGAAAAGAAAGGCAGCTAATGTTGGTGATAAGCCAGGTGTAACTAAATCTCAAACATGGATTAAGGTTACTCAGGATTTATTTTTATTAGATACACCAGGTATCCTATGGCCTAAATTTGAGGATCAAATGGTAGGCTTAAAGCTTGCAATGTGTGGTTCTATTAAGGATGAAATATTAGATTTGCAAGGTATTTGTGCTGAATCTATTTCATATATTACTAAATGCTATCCAGAGTTATTAAAGAAAAGATATAATTTAATTGAATTAGATGATGATCCATATGTTGTTATCGAACAAATTGGTAAGAATAGAGGATGTATGCTTAAGGGCGGTATTATTGATACAGAAAGAGTTCATAAGCTATTTATGAATGAATTACGAGCAATGAAGATAGGAGCGATGAGTTATGAAAAACCAGAAGACTTTAACAGAAGCGAAGACGAAGGAAATTGTTGATTTATATAAATTTGAAGAAGAATTATATGATAATGATTTAAGAGTTATTTGTGGTATTGATGAGGCAGGTAGAGGTCCTTTAGCTGGTCCTGTAGTTGTTGCGGCATGTATCTTACCTCCATTTTTAAGAATTCCAGGTATTAATGACTCAAAGAAATTAACTGAGAAAAAGCGTGAGGAGCTTTATAAGATAATTATTAAGGAAGCAATTGATTATAAGGTTGTTTTTGTAAGCGTTGAGGATGTAGACTCATTAAATATTTATCAAGCTACTAAAAAGGGAATGCTTGAATGTGTTAACTTGCTTGATGTAAAGCCGGATCATATTTTAATTGATGCAATGCCACTTCCAGAATTAGATTATTCTCATACATCTATAGTTCATGGTGATGCACGCTCTGCAAGTATTGCTGCGGCATCTATTATTGCTAAAGTTACAAGAGATAGATATATGGAGAAAATGGATATTAAATATCCTAATTATGGATTTAAAAAACATAAGGGATATTGCACTAAGACTCATCTTGAGGCCTTAGAAAAGTTTGGTCCTTGTAAAATTCATAGAAAAACATTTAGCCCAATAGATAAATATATTGCTAAGGGTAGACAAATATCTTTAGATTTAGATTTTGAATAGAATTAAAAACTATTTTATAAAAGATGTAGTTTGGTAGGTTTCTAACTAATAATTTATAACAATTAATAAAGGTATGATGATGCAATCCACTAATAGGTAGTTATCATGCCTTTTTGTTTTGCTTAAAATAATATATATAGTAATAGAATTATAAGGTTTCAAATAAAAATATAAAAAAACTTACATATACTATTGCCTTTTATCATACCTTGTTGTATAATCAAAGCATCAATTGAAATTTACTTGACATGTCAATAGGAAGGAGGATTGAAATTACAGAGTATATAGGAATACCATCAATAATTATAATATGCTACCTAATAGGTGAAATATTTAAATTATTGATATTAAAA
>JAZQVB010000106.1:0-1123 GCA_045631605.1 Anaeroplasma sp. | reverse complement strand
AGACTTGAACTTGGTAACAAATCATATTTTCGCATTTATTTACCCTCTCTTTTTCAATCGAGCTATATTATTCCTCAATAATTTTAATTAAGAACTTTTATTATATTAATAGTTCAATAGTTGTTATTTAAAATTATATCTATTATATCAAAAATAAACCGATTACTGGATTTTAGTGCCAATTACAAAAATAATCCTGGTAATTCAATACAATTCCGTATTGATACACCTACTCAAACACTAAAAACCTTACATATTGGCGATGCGAAATTGGATAAGTCGCGTTCTTTCAAGCATTTCAAAAAGCTTATCCGCATCTACGTAAATCAAATTGCGTTGTAGAAGAACGTTGCTGAACGGTTAAATTCCTTATGCTTGATAACATTCATTTGATCAATATTTTTACGAGTTTTTAATAATCCTTTATGCAATTTTTAAAATCTATAAAATATCTCAATAATTAATGTATAATTTTAACAAATGATATTTAGGGGGTTATTTATGGTAAAGTACTGGATGGTTCGTGCTGGGGACCATAATGAATTAATTAATAATTAAAAGGAGTATAACAACCGTGACATATTTAGACTTAGTAACTGATTTGGAGCAAGTAAAACAAAATATTAAACAATATCACGTCTGTTGATTATCAAATTATTCCCAGTATAGAAGCGTATTTTTTAGTAAAACGCAATCAAAAATAACTTGCTAGTTGATTGAAGCGGAATCGGCGAGAGTGTAGCTGCCGGCTGCGCCTTTCGCTACAGAGCAAAGCTTCCTACGGGAATAGCATGAGCCGAAGACCCCGCAGGAGCGAGGTACGAGCGACGAGGAGGCTGAGGCCATGCCCGTGGAAAGCGAGCCGAATGAAGCGGAAATCAACGGTTCATACGATTTTATTTACAGTAAAAGGTAAATTAACACACTTGATTAATTATATTTGTCAGTGATTTTTAATATGTTAGCCCAAATATTTTCCCATTTTTAACCTAATTTTAACCTTTGTTCATTATAGTAAATAAAACAAGCGTATTAATTAACTAAAATCGCATAATATTTTTGATAACTCATCCGAGCGGATAACAAAACTCCTTTGCCATACATTTGTTACTACATTAAACAT
>JAZQVB010000105.1:0-13170 GCA_045631605.1 Anaeroplasma sp. | reverse complement strand
TTACCATAAAGGATAAAAATGAAGATATTTTAAGCTATTTAAATGATTACGATGTTATAGGATTTTCATGCTATATATGGAATATCGAAAAGATAAAGGAAATATTAAGGCTTATTAATAACAAAATTATTATTTTAGGTGGACCAGAGGTTAGCTATAATGCTAATTACTATTTAGATAATAAGCTTGCCTCATATATAATTAAAAATGAAGGCGAAGAAGCATTCCATCTTCTTCTATCATATTTACATGGAAATGCTAGCTTAAATGATATACCTAATTTATATCATTCAAATGGCTATACATTTGATAAACTAGTAGATCTAGATAAATCCAAAATGGCTTATGATTTATTAGATAATGTTAAAAATAAAATAATTTATATTGAAACATCAAGAGGATGCCCATATAAATGTGGATATTGTATGGCTAGCTTAGATAATAAGGTACGCTTCTTCAATATGAATGAAATCAAAAATCAAATTTTAATTTTACAAAAGCGTGGAGCTAGAATATTTAAATTTTTAGACAGAACATTTAATGCTAACAAGAAATTCCTAGAGCTAATTGATTTTATAATTGAAACTCATACTGATGGACAATCATATCAATTTGAAATCACAGGAGATTTATTAAAGCCAGAATATATAGATTATATTAATGAGCACGCACCTAAAAATCTATTTAGATTTGAAATAGGAATCCAATCGACTAATGAAAAATCTAATTTAAGCGTTGGAAGAATTCAAAATAATGAAATTCTATTTTCTAATATAAATAAGATTCAGGATGCAGGAATAATAGATTTACATCTAGATTTAATTTGTGGATTACCTTATGAGGATTATA
Organism: Anaeroplasma sp.; assembly: GCA_045631605.1. GTDB lineage: Bacteria > Bacillota_I > Bacilli_A > Acholeplasmatales > Anaeroplasmataceae > Anaeroplasma. Next base: position 12,321 of record JAZQVB010000105.1, on the reverse strand, counting down.
ATACCTTCGCTAAAACATTTAATGATGTAATATCATTAAGACCAAAGGAACTACAGCTAGGCTTTTTAAAGCTTTTATTTGGTACTAGATTATTCCTAGAGGCAAGTAAATATAATTATATTTGGTCTAATTCTGCCCCATATGAAATAATTTCAAATGACTTTTTATCTACTAAAGATATAGAAAATATTCATACTGTTGAGGATGCGTTTGAAAAATATTACAATAGCGGAATTATGAATTCTGCAATGAAAATTATATTAGATAATGAAAATAATCCATTTATCTTCTTCTATTATTTAGGATTAACTGATTATAAAAATAAAAACCTTGAGGGCTTATTTAATAATATTGATTTATTCATAAAGAATAAAAGCTATTATCAATCATTCCATAAGGCTATAATTATTGATTATTTAAGCTATTTCAATTTAAAGCCTAAGGCTTGGTGGGATGAGAAAAATAACAAAAAAGAGAAAAATGAAATATTAAGAGGCTTAAAGGAAAATAATTTAATTGAATGTGATTTATTAGATTTATATAAATATTCATTACTAGTAGAATTAAATGATTGTTATATAGTAGCCCTATATAAGCCTAATAATAAAATTATAAACATAATATCAAAATAAAAAAAAGCACTGAAAAGTGCTTTTTATTATTCTTCCTTACCGTCCCAGCAGTATGTACATAATTTACATTCATCTATCTCACACGCTTTTTTCAAGTCGTCTAATCTATTGAATAATAAAGATGTAAAGTTTAATTCCTTACGAATTTCTTCAACCATTTGCTTATATTTATCGCCATCTGGATTAATATATTCTTTAATTATTTCATCATTTATTTCGCCTTCAAGCTTTAAAATAACTCTTCTTGTGATTAAATCCATATCAGTTCTTGAGCGTGAAAAATTTAAATATCTACAGTTATATAAAATTGGCGGACAGGCAGATCTAATATGAACCTCCTTAGCACCACTATTATATAAAAATTCAGTAGTTTCTCTCATTTGTGTTCCACGAACGATTGAATCATCAATAAGTAATAGCTTCTTATTTTCAATTAATTCACGAACAGGAATTAATTTCATTTTCGCAATAAGCTTTCTTTGTTTTTGAATAGTAGGCATAAAGCTTCTAGGCCATGTAGGCGTATATTTAATAAATGGTCTAGAGAACGGAATACCTGATTCATTTGAATATCCAATTGCGTGTGGTACTCCAGAATCTGGAACACCAGCTACAGTATCCGGCTTGGCAGTATCATTTCTAGCTATATACTTACCACAATTATATCTCATTTTTTCAACGCTTAAGCCTTCATATTTTGATGATGGATATCCATAATATACCCATAGAAATGTACAAATCTTCATTTCAGTTCCTGGCTGTGATAAAACTGTTACTCCGTAATCGGGATTTAATATAACAATTTCACCAGGTCCTAATTCCTTATAATCTGTATATCCTAAATTTAAGTATGCAAATTCCTCAAAGCTAGCACAATAAGCTCCTGGCTTTTGTCCAATAACTACGGGAGTTCTACCATATTTATCTCTTGCCGCGTAAATACCATTTTGATTTAATAATAATATAGTCATTGACCCATCAATAACCTCTTGAGCATATTTTATACCATCAATTAGGTTATGTCTTTGATTGATAATAGACGCAACAAGCTCTGTAGGATTAATGTCTCCACCACTCATTTCCAAGAAATGTGTTGTTCCATTTTGTACCAGCATCTTTTCAATTTCATCTATATTATTTATCTTACCAACAGTAGTTATCGCATATGTTCCATGATGAGATCTAACTAATAAGGGCTGAGGCTCATTATCAGAAATACATCCAATACCATAATTACCCTTAAGTTCTAAAACATCTCTTTCAAATTTTGTTCTAAATGGTGAATTTTCAATATTATGGATAGATTTGTTATATCCATCCTCACCTAAAACGCACATACCACCACGTCTTGTACCTAAATGTGAGTGATAGTCGACACCGAAAAACAAATCAAATACGCAATCTTCTTTTGATACTACTCCAAAAAAACCACCCATGTTTATTCCCTCCAAAAAAATACATTAGATATTATACAATAATTTCATTAAAAATGAAAGTGTTATGTATTAAATAAGGAAAAATAAAAGGCTAGGTTTTATCCTAGCCAATTGATTATCGACGTTCCTTAATACGAGCAGCCTTAGCTGATAATGTACGGATGTAGAATAATCTAGCACGACGTACTTTACCTCTTCTAACTACTTCAATATGGTCGACACTTGGTGTATGAACAGGGAAAGTACGTTCAACACCGATACCGTAAGAGATCTTTCTAACAGTAAATGTCTCAGAAATACCAGTACCTTGACGCTTAATTACTAAGCCTTCAAATACTTGGATACGGTGAGTATTACCTTCAGTGATCTTTACGAAAACTTTTACAGTATCACCAGCACGGAAGCTTGGACGATCTTGTAAATATTCAGCAGTAATTTCGTTAATTAATGCTTGACCCTTTGCCTTTGCCATAATATCGTTCTCCTTATCAACAAAACTCTTAGCCAAATAATCCCATGTTGCCAGCGGAGTAGTGTGCCTTACTGCCATACGACAGCTCACTAATGATAACATAAAAGGCATCATTATTCAAGTACTTTTTTACAAAAAAATAAAAAGAAGGATTTCTCCTTCTAATTATTACGCAAATATTAAATGCTTGAAAAATAAACAGCATAACGCATCTAGCCAGCCTATAAAACAACCAGTCACTGTAACGAATAAAGCACATAAAAGTGTTAAAAATGACTTTTTATATTTAAAGGCAGACCATCTTACAATTACCTCTACTACCCAGTTAACACCAGGAATCAAAAGTAATACTATTTGAATTATTCTTGGTAATTTTGTGAATTTCTTATACATTTGATTATTCTACATTCCAAGTAATCTTATTTTCCTTAATAATAGAGATAACATCTAATACGAAAGGAACTACACCTATAACTGTGAAGCCTAGGATACCCCAAACTAAAGTCTTAACTTCCTTCTTTTCACCAAAAATGAAAGTTAAAATTCTGATTGCAGCACCAAATCCTACACATGTTAATAAAAACTTAACAATCTTAGTTGTGTTATTAAACCAATTAATAAAACCCATTTTACTTCCTCCTTATATTTTTATGAATCTTATATCTGTTTCATTATACTATATTTGACAAAATTAATCAACTTTACTTATTGACTATTTCATTTTGATACTCATAAACAGTATCATTTACATTAATTTTAACATTTTCAAGCTTAATATTTTGGCATAACGATAAATCCATATTCTTATCTGCAGTAACACTAATATTTTTAAATGTTAAATCATGGATAGGTAATTGAGTAAGACCATTAATCTTAATTGCAATACCTGCACCATCACATACGATATCCTCCATATGGATATTCTTAAATTCAGGTACATCCTCAGCATCATATGTAACTGCACCCTCATTTTCATCCTCAATATTAACTAATACATAGCCCATTGTGAAAATGAATGCCTCTGCGATTATTCTTGACATATGAACATTTCTAATAGTAATATCCTCAACTACACCACCGCGGCCAATAGCTGATTTAAATCTAACACCAATATCAGTACCGCTGAAAATGCAATTTTCAACAAGAATGTTACTAACACCTCTACTCATTTCGCTACCAACAACGAAGCCACCATGAGCATCAAATACCTTACAATCATGTATCCATACATTCTTTGTAGGAATTTTAACCTTTCTTGCTTCTCTATTCTTACCAGATTTGATACAAATACCATCATCTCCAACCTCAAATACAGAATGAGCAATTTCACAGTTTTGACAAGATTCTAAATCTATACCATCACCATTTTGAGCAGAGAATTTATTCTTAATAATAGCTCTATTCATTGTGAAGTTAGTACAATATAATGGATGAATATTCCATGCTGGTGAATTTTGAATAGTTACATCCTCAATTAGCACCTTATCACATTCAATAAATGAAACTAATACAGGACGATAAACATCATAATTTTCACTAGCTATTTCTAATACATTAGGTAAATTATAATCAGGCTCACCCTTTAAAACACCCTCATAGTATGTTTTAGTAGGACACCAAATTCCACCCTCCTTAGTTTCAATAACATAAGGGCTCTTCTTTAAGCAACGATTCCATTCCTTTTCAGTAAGCTTAAATTTTTTAATACCACGCCATAAATGACCAGCACCATCAATTATACCTTTACCTGTAATAGCTATATTAACAGCCTTATTTGCAGAAATCGGAGAAACTGCTCTAATACGTCTAATACCCTCGTATTCTGTAAAAATTAAAGGATACTCCTCCTTTGATTTAGAAAATTGAATAAAGGCATTATCAGATAAATGTAAATTTACGTTACTTTTAATCACAATTGGACCTGTATAAAAATATCCATTAGGAACTAAAACTGTTCCACCACCATTACTTGAACAAGTATTAATTGCATTTTGTAATGCTTCCTGATTGTTAAAATTCAAACCAGATTTCGCACCGAAATCTAAAATGTTATAAACAGCATTTTGAAATTCTGGTCTTTCAACTATAAAATTCATATAACACACCACCTTATCTATAATTATAACAAAATAAAATTATTTAATAAAGAAAAATACTCCCAAAATTAATATTTCAGGAGTAATTATTAATTATTTTGTTGTACTACCAAATCCACCATTACGAATAGAATCCGTATCATCATCAAATGTTATAGCATATTCAACGAAAATACCTTGCATGAATCCAACACCACTTTTAATTTCGATAGTTCTATTTTCATTAGTATCATTAGTTATTTTAGCAAATATATGGCCTTCATTATCAGAATAATAATAATCACTATCAATGATACCAACAGTGTTATTAAGCTGTAATCTGAATTTAAAGCCTAAGCCACTTCTAGGATATAGCTTTAAAACATAATTTTCCTCCATATAAACTCTAATACCAGTTGGAATTTTAATTGTCTCACCCGGCTTTAGGCAAATATCAAATGGAGCGTAAAAATCATATCCAGCTGATCCTTTTGTAGCTCTTTTAGGAAGCTTTAAGTTATTATACATTTCCTTAATTAAAGCTTCATCTACATTATCAAAGCCTGATTTGAATTGTTCAAATGAAACAAGCTCAAATCTAGCTACTCTTTTAAAATTATCCATTAACAAGAACCATCCTCATATAAAACTATTCTTCCCTCACGCTTAGTAGCCTTTATATCGATTACTCTTTGATTAGAACTACCAACCCAGTGAATTTTAGGATCAAATTTATCTAATTCAAATCTACCATCACAAATAACATCTAGCATTGATATAAATGGAAGGCCTGAAATTTGTTCATATGTATATCCTGTATATAACCATTTTGTTTTGCTTGGGAATTTAGCATTAATTTCAGCGATAAGCTCTCCTATCTCATTAACATTCATTGGATGAAGTGGATCTCCACCACTAAATGTAATACCAGATACATAGTTCTTCTTTAGCTCAGCAAATATTTCCTCTTTTGCAGCCTCATCAAATTCGATACCACCAAGAGGATCGTGAGTTATAGGGTTATGACATCCAGGACAATGGTGTCCGCAGCCAGCAACCCAAAGTACGACACGTAATCCGCTACCATTTAGCATGTCATCCTTTGTTATATTATGATAACGCATTACTACATACTCTTCCTTTCTGCAATTTCTGCCATTTTAGCGTCATTTAATCTTGTATCACCATTAACACGTGAATAAGATAAATAACCGTTCATTCTTTCAATCTTAGTTAAATTTTTACTTCCACACTTAGGACAAACATCCATAGCTAGCTCTTGGTGTCCACAATCCTCGCAATATGCTAAAGATAAGTTAACACCCTCATAGAAGCCCATTTCCATAGCTCTACGAATTAATGTTCTAATAGCGTCAATATTATAATCTACTGGGTATTTAACATATTGAATCTTACCGCCATTTGATAAATCCCAGAATCTCTTTTCCTTATTTTGCTTTTCAATAGATGAAATATCCTCAGTAACATGACAATGGAATGAATTTGAAACATAAGGTCTATCTGATACATTTTCAACAATTCCATACTTCTTTCTAAATTGAGTTATTTGTAAACCACATAGATTTTCAGCTGGTGTACCATAAATAGCGTATAAATGGCCGTCAGCCTCCTTAAATTCAGCAATTCTCTTATTGATATGCTCTAATGTCTTTAACGCAAATTCGCCATCCTCAGCAATACTCTTACCATTATATAATTCTTGAAGCTCATTTAACGCAGTATAACCAAATGAAGCTGTAGCTGATTTTAATAATGGTTTAATCTTATCCGATAAAGCTAAATGTCCACCATAGAAGCCACCTTGGCAATAAGCTAATGGGTTAGTTGAAGCACGCATTTCACCTAAATAATCATATGTTCTACAATGTAACTTTCTAATAAGCTCTAAATAATAATCTAAAACATCAAAGAAATCCTTAGACTCCTTCTTAGCCTTAGCTAAAATCATAGGTAAGTGTAATGATACCGCACCAATATTAAATCTACCAACAAATACTGGCTTATCATCCTCATCAGCTGGAGCCTTACCACCACGTTCAAACCAAGGTGATAGGAATGCTCTACATCCCATAGGTGAAATAATCGCACCATATTTCTTATATACATCTGCAACATAGCCTTCACCTGTTAAGCTTAGCCAGTCTGGATACATAGTCTTTGAAGAGCATAATAAGCCTTCCTCAAATAAATCCTCATTAATACATCCTACACCATGTAAATCCTTGTCATAAAGGAATACAATCTTAGGGAATAAAACAGGACGCTTTCTTCCCGGCTTACCTTGTCCACCACGACGAACCTTTAAGCACTCTAATGTACACATACGAGCAAATCTTGATGTACCTGTACCAAGTGTTACAGTGATAAATGGATAATCTCCTCTACTTGATCCTACAGTGTTAAACTTATATTCAAGACCTTGCCAGCCTTGCTTAAATTCATGTCTTACATCCTCTATAGCTTGCTCATTAGCCTTGCTTCTAGTTAAGCCTAATCCAACATACTTGTGATAATATCTTTGGAATGATTTTTCAGCAAATTCTTCTAAAATTAAATCGATAGAAGGAACTGTAAATCCACCATATTGTTGTGCAGCTGTAGATAATACTATATCACCAATAACGTCAAAGGCAACATCAAGGCTCTTTGGCTCATTATACCAAATATTACCCATTTCAAAGCCGCCCTTTAATACTGTTTGAACATCAAATAGACAGCAGTTCATTGTATCACGTCTTGCAGACATATCATGAACATAGATATAGCCATCATTAATAGCCTGTAGCTCCTCAACATTTAAAAAGAACTTCTTATATAGCTCCTTATTTAATTGATTATAGATTAAGCTTCTCTTTGTAGAAACAAGCGCACTATCGGTATTAGAGTTTTCCTTATCACCAATATACATAATAGATTGGCTCTTTGTATATACCTCATCAAGCATATGAACGAAGTCAACCTTATAGTTACGGTAATCTCTATATGATTTAGCTACTGTAGGGAAATGTGTCTCTAAAGATCCCTCAACAAAGTTGTGCATTTGAGCGATAGTAACCTGTTCTAAGTTCTTCTCAGTGATACTGCTTATTACTGTATTAACGATATTTTCTAAATCTGTTTCAGTAAATTCAACTAAAACTCTGGCAGCTGACTTACTAACTGCCTTCTTGATTTTACTAGCATTGAACTTTTCTAAAGTTCCGTCTTTTTTTATGATAAAAATATTACTCATATTATAGTCACATCCTTTAAAAGTAATGTTATTTTATCATTATATACATAATGATTTCAATACAAATAAAAATAATTTAAAATATTTTATATTTCATTGTTGTTTCATAAATTTTTTTTATAGAAAATAATCATTCTATTTATTGTTTTAATTGAATGTATATGCTTTAAACACATCTTTTGTTATTTGTTCAATAATTACAAACACATATATTTCACATTCATTTTTTCTATAAATTTAATTTATATTGTACACATTGTATGCCTATTTGTTTTCTCATAAAAAACAATACCCTTAAAATGCTCATTTCAAAGAAAAAACCAAAGGCTTTTCACCTTTGGTTTAGTAATTTCTATTATTTTAATTTTGCCTCAAGCATAGCCTTCATTTCTTCATATCCAGGCTTACCTAATAACGCGAACATATTCTTCTTATAGCTTTCAACACCTGGTTGATCAAATGGATTTACACCTAAAGTATAAGCTGATACACCACATGCAATTTCAAAGAAGTATGCCATATATCCGTATGAATAAGCTGAAATTTCAGGAATAGATACTCTAATGTTTGGAACACCACCATCAACGTGTGCTAGCATAGTACCGCTCATAGCCATTTTATTTACATAATCCATAGTCTTGCCAGCTAAGAAGTTTAATCCATCTAGGTTATCATCAGTCGCTTCAATAACAACCTCTTTTTCTGGCTTATCAACGCTAATAACTGTTTCGAATACAGTTCTTTCACCATCTTGAATCATTTGACCTAATGAATGTAGGTCTGTTGAGAATGATGCAGAAGTAATCCAAATACCCTTACCATCCTTACCTTCAGATTCGCCATATAATTGCTTCCACCATTCAGAGAAGTAATTTAGCTTAGGCTCATAATTAATTAGCATTTCTAATTTCTTACCGCTTCTATATAATACATTTCTTACTAATGCATATTTTAAAGCGTCATTCTTTTCTACATCCTTTTCTTGATAATCTGTATAAGCTTGCTTAGCACCAGCCATCATTTCATCAATATCAACACCACTTGCAGCGATTGGTAATAATCCAACTGGAGTTAAAACAGAGAATCTTCCACCAACATCATCAGGTACTACAAATTCTTCATAGCCTTCAGCATCAGCTAATGTCTTTAATGCACCTCTAGCCTTATCTGTTGTTGCGTAAATTCTGTTCTTAGCCTCTTCCTTACCATAACGCTTTTCAATATAATCCTTGAACACTCTAAATGCAATCGCAGGCTCTGTTGTAGTACCAGATTTTGAAATTACATTAATAGAGAAATCCTTATCCTTAATATAGTCTAATAATTCAGCACAGTATGTCGAAGAAATATGGTTACCAACGAAAATAACCTCAACACCCTCGTTACCAAAATACTTTCTTAGCATTTCGATTGCTGATTTAGCACCTAAATAAGAGCCACCAATACCAATTGCTAATAAAACTTGAGATTGCGCTTGAATCTTCTTAGCGGCCTTCTTAATACGTTCAAATTCTTCTACGTCATATTCTACTGGTAAATCTAACCATCCTAAAAAGTCATTACCAGCTCCCATTTTACTTCTTAATAGGTCATGTGCTGCTTCTACTTCTTTTTTTACTGATTCATATAATGAAGATTCATAAAATGCAGAAGCTTGAGAAACATCTAAAGTCAATTTCTTACTCATTTAATATATCCTCCTTGTAAAAATGCTCTAATTAATATAATTATACCATTTGTAGAAAAAAAGACAATGAAAAAAAGGATTTTCGTTATTATACAAATAACAAAAATCCAAAAATTCCAAATATTATTCCTAATATTATTCCAGCTAAAACCTCAGTAGCCTTATGTCCTAGCATTTCCTTTAATTGACCATTCTTCCCATAGCCAATTTCTTCCTTTTCCTCATCAGTTAAATCTGCAATACGATTAAGTATTTTAGCATGCTTAGAGGCCTCAAGCCTTACTCCCATCGCATCATGAATAATAATCATCGCAAATACAACAGAAACTGCAAATGACCAATCTAATGTACCATTTAAATCACGCCATTGAAACATACCAAGTGAAATAACTAAAGCCACACAAAAAGATGAATGCGAGCTTGGAAATCCTCCAGTTGAGAATAATAAATTCCATTTAATTTTTCTACTCTTAATAGAATAAAAAACAAATTTAAGAATTTGAGCACACACCATTGATGCTAGGCTTATTATTAAAATTTGAATTGCTCTAATAGACATTATATTTAAAAAGCACATATTTAGCTCCTTTACTTTTCGTCAACTACGTTTCTTACCTCAATAACCTCTGGTACATATGCAACTAATAATGATTCGATGCCATCCTTTAATGTTGAATCAAGAGATCCGCAATCTAGGCATGCACCAAGCATTTTTACATATACTATTCCGTCTTCAAATTTAATAAATTCTAAATCTCCACCTTCAGAATTTAAATATGGACGAATTTTATCTAATACCTTTTTAATTTCTAAAATAACGTTCTCCATAAAATCTCCTCAAAACCCTTTTATATTATTTCTTATTTCTATTTCTTTTATTTTTATTAAAATTATTGTTTTTATTTTGATTATTGCTATTCTTTTTAAAGCTTTCCTTCTTTGAAGGATCAAAATCTGGACTTGCTGAAACATATGTTTGTGTTTCAACAACTACTGGCTCAGCCTTTGAAGCATTATTACTATTATTGTTATTACTTTCATTTGATATAAATTCAACAATATCAGCAGGAAGTGAACCCTTTGGAATAGCATTAATTTTTTGTGCATCCACAACAATATTAGGCTCAACCTTAGGATTAGAATTTAATATTAATGATTCCTTATCGTAATTTTCCTTAACTAATTCCTTAACAACTAATGAGCCTGTTGTATCTACCTCTTTTGGCTTAGCAGCAAGCTTATTATATTCCTCAGGCTTTAATCTCTTTAAAACGAAATAAGGACATCCAATTGCACATGATGTATCTAAATAGCTATCAATAAATCCGAAATAATTTTCACTTTTTACATCTGTATTAAATCCCTTCAATCTTAAAATTGAAGATGAAATATCTCCTACGATGTATAAATATTTATCGAAGCATTCCTCTATATACTTTTCAATAAACTTATCCATGTTAAATGCATCTCTAAAATTTCTTTGAAGCTGAAACATTCCTTTTCCACATTTAAATACCATAAAAAAATCACCTAGTGAGATTATACTACATTTTAATGATTAAATAAAGTTTTAAATGATTTATTTTAACATTAGCTTAAATAATATGGTACATCATTATTCATAATTTCAATTGCGATTGGAATATTTGTAATAATGTTCATAACCTTCACCTTAAAAGGCATTACAATTCTAATATCAATTGATATAACAAAGTAAATTTCTAATAAAGTTGTATTAATCCCAATCGATGTTGCTTCTTTTTTAATATCTACATCCTGATTACCTAAGGCCTCAAGCCTTAGAGGTATCGCAATACTATTATTAAATATTAAATTTATACCAAAGAAATATCCTAAGGGTATGCTTACGCTTGTTATATCCTTATCAGCTGCGATATTATCAACTATATTATTAATATATTTTGTAACATCATTTCTTAGGCTATTAATCTTCTTTGTATTTATATATGCATATCTTACATAGCCATCAGAATCATAGGATTCTATCATAAAATCACTATCACCCATTTGCTCGATAATGTTTGCTTCTATACTATCGGCTATAATATCCTCAACATAATTTTTGACATTAGTAACTATATAGCTATCAACGCTTCTAGAAAAATATCTGCTTATTATGAGTATTATTAAAAATATTAGAAAAAAACTAAAAATCAAGAGCCTACTGGCCCGAAATAATCCTAAACGCGTCCTTAACATTCATACCCTCTTTAATACCCTTATTCATACAATATAGAGAGGCCTCTACAATTTTACTATTATATAGATCTAAAATAGTTTTTACTCCAACTGATTTAAAGCACATAACCCTTCTTTCCTTAAGCTTCTCTGAATTATAAATACCAACATCTAAAGCTCCACACATCGCAAAGCCACCATATCCAGATATTATTAACAAGCTTGTTCCATCTAAAATAATCTCTACTGTTTCTAATTCCAAGCCGTTATCGATTATTTTTCCTTCTTTAATTTTCATTTTATCACCATTAAATATTATGCTGCTTTTTACCTCTTATGAGTAAATACCATCAAACAAATATTTTAAATATGTTTACTACCACCTTATATATTATTTGATATATATAAATAAAAAATGACAGTATTTTTTGTCAAAAGAACAAAAGTTAAAATTAATTATTACTCTAGGCTTCTCCTATTTTAGTGATTATATTAGTATTATAGAATGTGAGAATATATATTTATATGAATATGTATTCTCATTTTTTATTCTATAATTTTACTAAT
>JAZQVB010000104.1:0-1466 GCA_045631605.1 Anaeroplasma sp. | reverse complement strand
TCTCTTAAAGCATTACATTCATTTTCTTTTAAAATATGGTCAGTAGAAGATAATCCTACAAGTACATCACAGTGAGTCGTTAGCCATTCTCTATCAAGTGCATTGGTTTGGCTATTCATTTCTATGACGCTATAACCATAATCAATCAGTTGTAATGCAAGTGTTCTTCCAACATTGCCACGTCCTATTACCCCAATTACCTTATTTCTGTATGGATAAAGCTTGGTTATGTAATCAAATATGCCTTGAGCTGTTGCGGATGGGTCGTCAACATTTTCATACATTAACTTTTCTTCTTCTATATCAGCAATAGTTGGCTCTAAAAATAAACTCAAACCATATAGGTTCTTTCTCAAATCATCTACTGTATTAATGACATTTACTTTGATGTCATTAGCTTCGCAATCCTTAGTAAGATACTTTAAATATGTATCACTCGCTGAGTTTGGATAATCATAATAAACATTTAAAATCTTTTGCTTTGACATATATCGCTCCTTTCATTTGATAAAGCAATTATATATTATTATGTTACTAATGTCAAGAAAAAGTGGATAATTTTCATTATCCACTCAAAATTATATTATATATTCAGCTTTTATCTTAACTTTATCTTTATGGTATCTCTGTCCGCTTGGTATTCCATCGTTTTTTCTGAATAAGTTTGTAAAATACATTGTGATATAATAATATTTATCATCTTCTCCATTATACAAACCTATTGCTTGTTGTCCGTCATTAAATCCTATTCTTACGACATCCCCAACTTTCATATTATTCACCCACTATATCAAGCTCGTCTCCAATTTGTTTAATTGTGTCTGCTAATATTCCGCATAAACTTTGCAACCACTCTACAGACCTATTTTTCATCATTTCATTTCTTTCATCTTCTGTAAGGTCTGAAAAACAAATATTTTGCCACTTATCATCACGTTTAATTCTGAAATATACTCCGTCTAAATTTCTATTCATCGCAACACCTTCTATTAATAATTACCACTTGTGATTATAACTACCATAATAATCAGAATCATTAAAACTATCATTTATCCATTCAGACAAACAACTCATAATTATATAAACAATTTCAATCCATAAAGGTGCGAATACTCCCCACCAAGACCACGTACAAACATTAAAAAGCTTGAACATAATTAAAACAATTTGAATTATTAATAACATTGTTTCTCCTTATTTATCATAACATCTATACTCTGCTATTTTACCCGCTATAATACTACAAAATATACAGACTATAGTAATCAATAACTTACTTAATATTCTTGATTTCATCTAATTTATATATTGCTGTTAAATTTTCTTTTGTGGGACTTATTATTCTAATAATATCGGGAAATTCTTGGAAATTAACATAGTGCTTATCTATAATTGTTAATTCTATTGCGTGTGCTTCTTCGTGAGCTTGACATGATGCCTCTGTTTCAAATTCCTTACTACAATAC
>JAZQVB010000103.1:0-7397 GCA_045631605.1 Anaeroplasma sp. | reverse complement strand
AAATAAAGAAATTTACTAAAATAGATTATTATGAGGCTTACATATCATCATTAGAATCTAGACTATATATGTCTGGAATGTATTATGTAGGAAGCATATCAAAGCATTTATTATCGGCAAGAATGTGCTTAGATACAGAATATACTATTACACCAACTCAAAAGGAAAAGCGTGCTCATGAGGAATTTAATAACAGTCTAGATGAGCTTTTAGGATTTAGATTGTTCTTAAAGAGTGAATCATATAATATTAAAGAAATTAAGATATTATTTGATGAATTTAAAATGTATATTACCTATACAAATAATAAAACAAAAATAGTATATATTAATGTTGATAAATATTTAGAAATAATTAAAAATGCGTATTTCTTAAATTGGAAGAATGAATATAGTGGTGAAAATACTAAAATTAAATGGGGGATTAATTTAGTATTTAAGGATCAACAATTAAAATATATAGGTGTAAATGATACACCTAAAATATGGCAATACTTTATTGATGAGCTATTTGAAGAGGTATTAAAGGATTTATGAGTCTAGAATTAGAATTAGATAAAATATTAAAAATTAAAACAAGCGGAAGAGATGATTCTCAATCAGATTTAGTAAACTATCCATATGAGGCTACATCATATAGCGTATTACAGGAGCTAGCTAATTCTGGATATATTACTAAGGCTGATAAATTGATTGATTTTGGCTCTGGAAAGGGTAGAGTAGACTTTTATCTTGCTTATTACACAAAAGCGAAAATGATAGGCGTAGAATATGATATAAGGCTATATAATACCTCAATGGAAAATCATAGGAAGGCAATATCATCAGGTAGAGTAGAATTTGTTAATATAAACGCAAAGGATTATATAATACCTAGTGACGCTACTGGAGCATATTTCTTTAATCCATTTTCAACATTAATATTGAAGGACGTATTAACAAATTTATACAATTCAAAATTAGAAAATAATAGAGAAATTAAATTGTTTTTCTATTATCCATCTAAGGAATATTTACAGCTATTAGACAATGAAATTAATTTAACTCATATAGAGGATATAGATCTTAAGCATTTATTTAAAAATAATGATAAGCGTGAAATAATAGCTGTATACAAAATGTAAAGGAAGGCGAATGGCCTTCCTTTTACATTGTCTTTAAATATGAATTTATAGCATTAACTAAATAATTAGTATCATCTAAATATTTACTATTTATATAGATATAATCCTTTGTATTATTTTTATTCTCATCACTAATTATAATTCTTAATACATATGCCCCATTCTCTCTAGCAATATCTAATTCAACATCGCTAAAGCTAGATGGCTCACCATAAATTACCTGAATGAATACTCCATCATTATATGAGCTTAAGCGTATTTGATTGCTTATCGCATCAAGCCAGTTATCACCAGGATTTAGTGATGTATCCTCAAATATAGAATATCCTAGCTTCTTTAGCTCAGATATTGTAGGCTTAATATATTTATCTAATCTTCTAGAAGAGGAGAAAAATAGCTTTGTCTTTTTAATATGATGATTAATTTGCTTTCTTAAATAATTAATACATTCATCATCCCAAATATTAAATTGATCTAATTCAATATTAATTAAATTCTTAGTAATACCAGCTTCAACTAATTTATTAACATAGCTTCTTTCATATTGAACATATTTGCTTTTTACGGCATTTTCACTATTACAATATACAAACCAAACTCTTTCGTCAATTTCTCTTTTTAATAAATCCTTAATTTCAGTTTCCTCAGATAAGCTTTTTAAGAAGAATAATATAGGCTCATAGAAGAATGTTTCCTCAATAGTATTACGAATAACTCTAACCTTTTCAATATCTAAATGAGAATGAGATATAAAAAAGTATTGCTTAGGGAAAATATGCCCACAATTTAAGCATTTATAGGAATCAATAATTTCATTATCATTTACATATATTAATTTCTTTGAATCGCAATTTAAGCATTTCATATTTTATCACCTAATTACATTTTATAGGAATATTATAATTTATACAATTATTTTTTCTAAATTTAAAGAAAATATGCTATACTATAATATAAGATATTATAATGGTAGGTAGTACTATGGATATTAATAGAATAAATTATCAATTTGAGGTAAGAAAAATAACAAATGATGACCTTGAAAACATATTAGAATATGTCGCACTAGACCATGAAGTGAATAAACTAACTCCTACAAAGGAAAGTATATTAGATACAATGTCTAAGGCTGAAGGAGATAAGGATAGATATTATTTATGTCTATATGAATTTTGTCAGGCTGTATGCCTATTAGATTTTAGTTTAGTAAATAATGATATTAAACTAAATTTTATTTATATGGTTAGAATATTTAAAAGATATGGCTTAGGTACATCAATAATTAAGCAGCTAGCGCAATATATGCAGGGCTTAGGCTATGAAAATATCATTGCTGATAACCATAAGGATAATGAAATAGGAAAGGCCTTTTTAACAAGCATAGGATTTAAATTATTAGATGATACAAATAATGAATTTGATACATACATATGGAATATAAAAGGATTTAAGATATATTCTGTATTAGATAAATTCAAATAAAAGGAGGATTTATATATGAAAATGGTAATTAGAAGAGGAGTATTTGAAACCAATTCATCATCAAATCACTCATTAATTTTAACTAATAAAGTAAAATTTAAGGAAATGCTTCCTAATCTAAGGGAAGAAACTAAGTACGACCATATGTTTAATTCATATGAGGATGAGGGAATTTATGTTACCTCTAAAATGGATAAATGCTGTTTACTTTCAGGTGTGTTTGAGCGTGAAATGTTTGGATATGATTATGAATGTGATTTATATATTTGTAATCTAGAAATGCTTGAGATTTATAAGGTGTTTAGACAGGTATTAAAGGATAATAATGAGTACGAGATTTTAAAGGAGCTAAAGGAGCATTTAATTAATTTTAATAAAAATAATTATGGATTCTTCTGTGAGGACTATTTTGAGCATGGTGTATTATGTGATTGCTATTGCAATTTCCTAGATGAATTTTCAATTTATTATGATGTTGAATTATATTTACCAAAAAAGAAATATGTATTATTAGATATTGATGGCAAGAAGGTAGCCGTAGCTGATAAGCCATCTGGATACGATGTTTTATATAAAAAGCTATATGATAAATTCTATGAATATATATACGGAGATGCGTTTGTAATACCATATGAAAGCCTATAATAAAAAGCTATTAGCTAATTATAAAAACGGTAATTATATAGTTAAAATATATTCTGATGGTACAAAAATAAGATATACAAACAAAGAAGAATTTGAGTCCTTATTCCCAGAAAGCATAGATATTAAAATAACAAATTATTGTGATAGTAATTGCAGCATGTGTCACGAGCTTAGTGATACTAAAGGCAAGCACGCAAGAATTGATCATAAATTTTTAACAACACTAAAAAGAGGTACAGAACTTGCCATAGGTGGAGGAAATCCGCTTGCACATCCAGAGTTATTTGAATTTTTATCGTTAATGAAAATTAAAGGAGTTATTTGTAATATAACTATTAATCAGCTTCATTTTGGTATATATAAGGATTATTTACAGGAGCTAATAGATAAAAAGCTTATTTATGGCTTAGGTATATCAGTTAATAATTCATTTTTAGTAGAGGAAATAATTAATTTTTCAAAAATAAATAGGAATGTAGTTATTCATCTTATTGCGGGTATTATTGATGATGAAATAATCAATTTATTAAAGGACAATGAATTGAAAATATTAATTTTAGGATATAAGCAATTTGGTAGAGGAATTAATTATTATTCATCTACAGTTGAAGAAAAAATAAAATATCTTAAGGAAAATTTAATGAAAATAAGCTGGTATTTCGATATTATATCATTTGATAATCTAGCGATTAACCAATTAGATATAAAAAATCAAATTGGTGATGATGATTATAATAGCTATTATATGGGTGATGATGGAATGTTTACTATGTATATAGATTTAGTAAATGAAGAATTTGCAGCATCCTCAATAACTAAAAAAAGACATAAAATATTAGATAGCATAGAAGAAATGTTTAAGATTGTAAAGGAGACTAAGGAAAATGATTGAAACTAAAATGCTGAAGGCTAAATGTAAAAAAACTGATAGATATTTTGGATTAGAGCTTAGAAATATTTCAGGTACATGGAAGGTAATCAATATGATTGATTTAGATTCTAAGGTTGCCGATGTTATTCAATCTGAGGTTAGTCAAGAATATTTTGATACTAATGAGAATTTATTGCCATGTAAAAAATGTGGTAGTAGACGTGTAGGCGGCTGTAGCTGTGCTAAAAAAGCTACTAAATGCCGTAGACAAATGGATTATAACTTCCAATGCATATATTGTGATGAGCTAGAAATAGATTATTCACTAGCTACAGGCTCATTACCATACTCAAAATGGGCAGGAGTAAGTAATATTCCAGACGCAATTAAGGATAAATATGGTAACCCTAAGGGTAGTGAATATGATTTAATTCAGGATGGAGCACTTGGAAAATATACTATAGTTGTTTTAAAGTTATATAAGGATTTCTCTTTTGATGCCCCAGAAAAGGCATTAAAGAAAAAAGGCTTTAAGGTAGTAACATTTGATACAATACCACCACTAGAAACACTTAAATCTCATTTAAGAAGTGATCAATCTCAGCTATGGATAGTATCTAATTACTATGAAATGCTAAGTGCACAATACATTCAATTTATTAAAGAATACTATGAATCAGGTCATGGATTATACATATGGGGTGATAATCAGCCATATTACGCAGACGCAAATAAAATATTAAATCTTTTATTTGGTGTGCAAATGTATGGTAATAGTGACGGAGATAAGGTATTAGGAATTCAAACAAAGCCATTTGCTCCTGGTATTATCGCAAATCACAAAATTACAACAGGTATTCAAAACTTCTATGAAGGAATTACAATAGCTGAAATTTTACCAAATAATAAATTAATGCCATTAATTTATGGATCTAACGGAAAAATAGTAACATCTTATTTTGACCAAGACGGAAGAAGAGCGCTAATTGATGGCGGATTTACACGTCTATATTATAAATGGGATAGTGCAGGTACAGATAGATATGTAGTTAATGCCGCAGCTTGGCTATGTAACTTCGAAAAATTTGGATATAAGCAGTAAATAACAAAAGTCATTTAGCAAAACTAAATGACTTTTATTTTCTTGAAAATATTTCTTGAGTTTATATAATTTTTTGGTATAATACAAATATACGGAGAAATACCCAAGTGGCTGAAGGGTTCGGTCTTGAAAACCGATAGGGGTCGGAAGGCCCGCGGGGGTTCAAATCCCTCTTTCTCCGCCATTATAGTATGAACAGGTTTGATACGAAAGTTTCAGGCCTTTTTATTTTTTTAATTTCATAATAAAAGCCTTCACTTTTAAATGAAGGCTTTGTTTAATTATGCTTTTTGTGCAATAAATGAAATGTGGTCACCAACACGCTCTAGATTTGAAACTAGGTTGATAAATACCGCATTGTTCTCAGGCTTACATTTACCTTGGCTTAATCTTTCAAGATGTGCTTTAACAAGCTCACGTCTCATATTGTCAATTTTATCCTCATATTCATTTACTAAATCAACATATTCAAGCTTGTTTTCTAAGCAAACTAATTTAACATAATCATATTCAGTATAAATTAATTGACACATTTCATCAAGACGCGCTAGGAAGTCTTCTGAGAAGTAAAGATTTTCTTTAACCTCTTTTCTAGTGTATTTTCCTAAGTTTTCTGCTAACTCTGCAACACGTACGATATCTCCAACATGAGAATGTAAGTTATTAACCTTAACCTCTAAGTTTTTAACACTATGAGAAGAAGATACAGCTACTAATGAGTTTGTAATGTTTTCTGCAAGTTTTGTGATTTGTTCAGTTTTATTTTCAATTTCAGGTATTGCAGAATCATTTCTATTAACAAATTTATCAAATGCGAATTTTAAAGTTTCAATTGATAAATCAGCCATTCTGAAAATATCTTTGTTTAGCATGTCTACAGCAATATGTGGAGAAGATAATAAACGCTTGTCCATATAAACTAAATCGTAAATTGGTTTTTCTACAGCTTCTTTATCCTTAACTAATTTTGAAGCAAGGTTAACTAATACATTTGATAATGGTAAGAATATTATAGCACAAATTACATTAAACATAGTGTGGAAAACTGCAATTTGCCATTGCTTTTCTGTAATCCATGATTCAATTAATGTTTCACTGAATTTAGGCCATAAGAATAGAAGTATTGCAAATATTACAGCACCAAACGTATTAAATAACAGGTGAATCATTGAAGCACGTCTTGCGTTTGTTGTTGCTCCTACAGAAGAAATCATTGCTGTAACACAAGTACCAATATTTGAACCTAAAATTAGGAAGTAAACTGCATTACCGCTACCACCAAACGCATTTGTATTAGTTGCTGCAATAATAACGATAATTGATGTAACGGCACTAGATGATTGAACTATTGCTGTAAATAAGATGCCGATTAGCAATAATAGGAATGGATTATCTAATGATCCTATAAAATGCTGTACCTCTGAAATTCCTTGTAAAAACTTCATTGAGCCAGACATTACATCTAATCCCATAAACACTGCTCCTAAGCCAGCTAATACTAGACCAAGAGATTGAATGTTACATTTCTTAGAGAACATTTCTAGGAATACTCCTATGAATAAGCAAGCTAAGAATAAATAATTTAACGCATCTGCTAATACATCAGCACCAGAGTTTAATGCAGCAATATATGTTGTAATTGTTGTGCCAACATTTGCACCAATTATTACTGAGGCAGCTTGAGCTAATGTCATAACCGCAGAGTTGACAAATCCTACTACCATAACTGTAGTAACTGAAGATGATTGAATGACTATTGTAGTCAACATACCAATAAATAAGCCTAAAAACTTATTATTAGATATTTTGTTAAAGAAGGTTTTAAGACTGTTACCTGCTAGCTTTTCCATATTTGTACTTAATAACTTAAATCCTAACATGAATAACCCGCATCCCGCAAGTAAACTAACAATATTACCTATAATTTCCATAATTTTCTATAAATTTAAAATTTATTTTCCTTTCTAAAAAAATACAATAGTATTTTATCATTTTTGATATCTAATTGTAAATAAAATTTGAAACTTCTTTACATTTTTTTTGGATTTTTGTATTTTATAACAAATTAATAATAAATTCAAATTTACCTAATTAGTAAAATATTTTCAAAGAGAATGAGAAATATTTTATGGGGGGGAATTATTATATTAACAAGTTTATAATTAATCGTATAA
>JAZQVB010000102.1:0-1237 GCA_045631605.1 Anaeroplasma sp. | reverse complement strand
AGAATATTTATACGATAAGATTATTTTCTATTGTCCTATATCTATTACTAAGTCGTTAATATATTTTATAAGTGGGATATTATTGTTTAATCCATATATAATAATATTTTCTATAATGTATGCTATTTGTAATTATTATTTAAATTATAAAAAGAACTTTGAGTGAGGTAGTTTATGAATATAATGTATAAATCTATAAATTGTTTGGTTAAAACTAAGGATTGTGATTTAAAATCTAAGCTTCGTCCATCAGGAGTTATGGATTTCTTTCAGGATATAGCTTGGATGCATGCAGAGGATATAGGGGTAGGCTATGAGGCTACTAAAAATAATAATTTATTTTGGATTATCCTTTATGAGCAATTCGAGGTAGTTTCAAGATTACCTAAATTTGCAGAGGAAATAATAGTTAATACATGGCCTAAAAAGAGTGGTAAAATTGAATTAGAGAGAGAGTATGAAATAAGAGATAAGGACAATAATCTGCTTGTTAAGGGTATTTCTAATTGGGCTTTAATTGATTGTGTATCTAGAAGAATAGCTAGAGCGGATAGAATGAGCTTTGATGGAGAATTTAATCCTAATAACAACTATAATGAAAAGCAAAAGCGTAAGCTTAATTTAGAGGAATTAGAATATAATATGACATATGATTATAAGGTGCTATATACAGATATTGATACAAATTATCATATGAATAATACTAAATATATGGATATCATATATAATATGAATGTTATAAATGATAAGCCTTTTAAGCATATTGAAATTGCATTTATTAATGAAGCATATTATAATGATATTATAAATGTAGGATACTACGAAAAAGACTCTAAGCATTATTTTATTGGTAAATGTAACGATAAGCTATGCTTTGAGGCAGTAATTACTTTGGAGGATTAATATGAAGGGATTTTTAGAATTAATTGAAAACTCTCAAACAGCATTTCATGCGTGTAGCTATTTTGAGGTTTTATTACAAGGACAAGGATATTTAAAATTAAAGGAAAATGAAATTTGGGATTTAAAGCAAGGTGGTAAATACTACATCAGTAGAAATTCTTCATCTATTGTTGCTTTTACAGTGCCAGCTGAATTTGAAAAGCTAAGCTATAATATAGTAGCTACACATACAGATTCACCTACATTCAAGCTTAAGCCTAATTTTGAGCTTGTAAAGGGTAGATATGGTATGCTAAATACTGAGGTATATGGTGGTCCTATTTTAAATACATGG
>JAZQVB010000101.1:0-4132 GCA_045631605.1 Anaeroplasma sp. | reverse complement strand
AATATGTTATAATAAATATATATGGGGGTATATTATGTTTTGTAAAAAATGTGGAAAATTAATAGAGGCTGGAAAAGAATATTGTGATATATGTGCTGAAAGCATTGAAAAGAACGCTTCTGAGCCTAAGGTGTGGAGTGTATTTGCTAAAATTGGGTATATTTCAGGATTAGTTTCATTCATTGCTGCATTTGCTACTTTGGGTATTTTTGGATTCGTAATTGGACCAGAGGCAATAATATTCTCTATATTAGGTAAAAAATCATCTTTATATGCTGATAAAGCAAATAAAGGTTTAGTATTCGGTATACTTGGAACAGTTTTAGGCTTTTTAGTTTATACTATTACGCTATTTGTAATAACTTTAATGTCAGGCGCTTATTAGAAGGGATTAACTATTATGTTTTGTAAAAATTGTGGTAAAGAAATATTAGAACAAGATAGATTTTGCTCATATTGTGGTACAAAAGTAGAAGAGGAAATAGTAGATCTATCTGATGAAGCACAAGAAAAGCCTATTTGGGGAATATTTGCAAGATTTGGGCATGTATTAAGCTTGATTACTATTATTGGTGGATGTCTATCATTTGGTATTATTGGTTTAGTAGTTGGAGAATTTGCGATTGTGTGTTCTGCGTTAGGATTAAGATCGGAAAAGTATTACTTCAAAGCTAAGCAAGCACTTAGAGTTTCAATTATTGGTGCTGCAATAAGTACGGCAATGTTAATTTTACTTTATATTATAGAAATAATAGCAATTATTCAACTTGGGTAAGGATAAGATTTTATGTTGTGTAAAAATTGTGGTAAAGAAATATTAGAACAAGATAAATTTTGTTCATATTGTGGTACAAAAGTAGAAGAGGAAATAGTAGATCTATCTGATGAAGCAGATGAAGCACCTGTATGGAATGTGTTTGCCAAAATTGGACATGTGTTAAGCTTAGTAGCAATTATTGGTGGTGCTTTAACATTTGGTGTAATTGGAATTGAAGCTGGTATAATAGGTATAGTATTTTCAGGTCTAGGCTTGAAATCTAAAGAAAATTATTATAAAGCAAAAATAGCATTAAATAGATCTATTTTAGGTACTATTTTAAGTGTAATAATATATACTATAACTGTATATATATTATGCTATATAATAGTTTATTATATGTCAAAAACATTTAATTAAGGGGGACGTTTATGTTTTGCAAGAATTGCGGCAAAGAAATAGCAGATTATGCTATATATTGTAGTGAGTGTGGATGCAGTCAATATGACGAACATAAAGAAATAAATGAAGATAGAGCTTTATATAGAGTAATGGCTAGGCTTGCGTTAGGACTTGGTATTGGCTCATTTGCAGGATTACTATATTATACCTTAGGTGTTATTTTAGCAATTCCTGCAATTGTTTTTGCAGCTATAGGAATGAAGGGTAATCTTAGAGGTAAAGCAATAATAGGACTAGTATTTGCTATTGTCTCATTAGCTATATTTACTTTATTTTGGGGTATTATTTTTTCTCTATAAAAAAATAAAATGCTTAGAATTTTGGTTTCTAAGCATTTTTTTCTTTATTAAATGTTTTTAATGAAAGCCATATATCCAAGATAAGCTTCGTAAACGTCTACCTTAGATACAACCTCATTTGGAGCATGCATTGCAAGTACTGGAATACCAGCATCAATAACATTCATACCATAGTTACCTAGGATATAAGCGATTGTTCCGCCTCCACCAGCGTCTACTCTACCAAGCTCAGCTGTTTGATAGTTGATTTCATTATTATCCATGATTGCTCTAATTTTAGCCATAAATTCAGGAGCAGCATCATTACATCCACCCTTACCTCTAGAGCCTGTATATTTATTGAATGTAATACCCTTTCCTAAGAAAGCAGCATTCTTTTGTTCGAATACACCTTGATATAATGGATCTACAGCTGCAGATACGTCACTTGATAACATCATTGTGTTAGATAAAGCACGACGTAGCTTTAAATCACTATAGCTTGTAGTCTTATCAATTAATTCAGCAATTACATTTTCAAACCATTTTGAATGAGCACCAGTTGCACCAACAGAGCCGATTTCTTCCTTATCAACTAAAAAAGCACAAACAGTCTTGCTACACTTTCCAGCATCTAATACAGCACGTAAAGAAGTATAAGAGCATACTCTATCATCGTGACCATATCCGATAACCATTGATCTATCTAAGCCTAAATCTCTTGCTGGACCAGCAGGTACGATTTCAAGCTCAGAAGAAATGAAATCCTCCTCCTCAATTTCATACTTATCCTTTAATAGCTTTAGAATATTAGCCTTAACAGCATCCTTTTCAGCACCCTCAAGTGGCATATGACCAATAGTAATATCTAAATCCTCACCCTCGATAACCTTGTGTCCTGGCTTAGTAATCTTATCACCAGCAAGGTGTGGAAGAAGGTCAGTAATACATAATACTGGATCAGTTTCATCCTCACCAATATTAATTTCTACGATAGTTCCATCCTTTTTACATACTACACCATGAATTGCAAGCATAGTAGTAACCCATTGGTACTTAACGATACCACCATAGTAGTGAGTATCTAATAAAGCCATATCGCATCTTTCATATAATGGGTTTTGTTTAATATCAATTCTTGGTGAATCGATATGAGCACCAAGTACATTAATACCATTTTCAATAGCGTCCTCACCGATAACGAATGCACAAATATTTTTGTTCATATTTGTAACATAAACCTTATCTCCTGGCTTTAATGTTTCATAATTACATAATTCTTTAAAACCATTTTGTTCAAGTAATTCAACAGAATAATCTACACATTCTCTTTCAGTTTTGCATTTAGAAATGAAGTCCTTATATTCTTCATTAAACTTCATTAATGCATCTAGCTTTTCACCTGTGTATTTATTCCAAGCATTTTTTCCATACATAATCTAATACCTCCATTTCATTATATTTTACCAAATATAACAAAAAATATAAAGAGAATAATGCATTTTTATAATAAATAATTCATAAATTTATTTAGGTGATACTATGGCTAATAAAATATTTGTATTGATATTTATAATTGGTTTATTATATTCAATGCTAACTAATAGAATAGATGTAGTAGTAAATGTATTGCTTGATAGCCCAAAATCAGCATTCTTTTTATTTATTGACATATATTCAATGCTTATATTTTGGGGTGGAATGCTAGCTATAATTAAAAATAGTGGTCTATTAAATATTTTATCTAAATATATGTGTATATTATTACATCCATTATTTAAAAGATTAGATAAAAATTCGGAAGCATTAAAATATATTTCTATGAATCTAATAGCGAATACATTATCAATGGGTAGTGCAGCAACACCATTTGGTATTAAGGCAATGGAGGAGCTTAACAAATTAAATAATTATAGTGATGAGGCATCAGATGAAATGATTACCTTTTTATTAATTAACACATCTGGTTTATGTATAATGCCAACTGCTTTATTATCTATCCGCTCTAATTATAATAGTAATAATTCAACTGAAATCATACCTTATATTTTTATTGTATCGTTATTATGTACAGCACTAGCGATAATATTAGATTTAGTGGTGAGAAAATATGCAAAAAATTAGCTATTATTTAATAGCCATTTTTATAGCTATAATATTAATATATTCAATATTTAAAAAGCATAATGCCTATGATTCATTTATAGAAGGAAGCTTTGAAGCTATGAAAATAGGAATAGGAATATTACCATATTTGCTTGTTATGTATGTGTCAGTAAAGGTGTTTAAGGCGTCAGGTATAATTGATGATTTAATAAATTTAAAAAATATACCTAATGAGCTAATAATACAGGGTGTATTTAGACCAATATCATCTCATGCATCATTATCAATGATGCTAGAAACTATTGATAAATATGGTGTTGATTCAAAGGAAGGAATGATATCAACAGTATTACAGGGTGGTTCTGATACAACTGTTTATGTTATGGGATTATATTTTGGAATGGCTAAAATAAAGAAAACAAGACATTCATATATTGTTGGATTAATATGTGATGCTGTAACACTTATTATATGTCTTTTAATATACCTATTTGTGTTATAATTTTTTGTTTAATTGTATAAGAATATA
>JAZQVB010000100.1:0-2420 GCA_045631605.1 Anaeroplasma sp. | reverse complement strand
TTTATTTGTTCCACCTTTTGGTCTTCCCATATTTTCACCTCCGTGTTTCTCTCTAGGGAGAAGTATATATTTATTATAAAATGAAAAAAGATGTTTATAAACACATTCCTTTTTTGTGTCTACAAACATCTTATCATTTCAGTTTAATCTAGGCTTTTTTTCTTTTGTTGAAATGGTGTAAGGCGACCGGATTCGTTTTTTATAAAATGAATATGTATTAAAATGTAACTCAACAAATAATAAAATAGATTATTTAATGAGTACCCAGTAGAGTATTAGTAAAATTATAGAACAAAAAATGATAATACATATTACAATTATATTGATAATATACAAGAGCTATTTATAAATGTAAGTAATAATACAAATGGAGCTGTAGCTTTTTATTTTCGAATTAATCCAGAATTGAGAAATTCGACTTCAGGATTTTTCTATACAGGCTATGATGGTAATTTTTCTAAAGAAGAAATTACTGATCTAAATGATTATGATGAAAATGATGTTGAGTATGTTGGATGGTATTATATCCCTAAAAATAATGGTAAGGCTACATGGGTAATGCCTTATAAAAATCTAAATGTTGATATTTATATGATTTCATATATTATTCCTATTTACTTTGATAATTGTTTCATAGGTGTTATTGGAATGGATATTGACTTTAATGTTTTAACTGAACAATTACATACAGATATTCAATATGATACAGGCTTAGTTTATTTAACTGTCGAAGATAAAATTGTATATCACGAAAGCTTGAATTATAATTCACCTAGAGTAATTGATGAAGATATTGTTGAAACTGAAACAACGCTGTTAAATGAGATGAATTTAGTTCTTTCTGTTCAAAAGGATGAATTAGCAGAAGAGGAAATAGAATTAATTGTTAAAATTATTATAATATCTGCGTTATTATTAATTGTATTCTTATTTATTGCATATTATTTTATACATAATTTAATTAAGCCTTTAAAGGATTTAACTGCTGCGACGAAAAAGGTTATGAATGGAGAATTTGATATAGATATTAATGCTAATACAAATGATGAGGTTGGAGTACTTGCAAATAGCTTTAAAACAACAATTTCAGTTTTACAGGAAAAAATGGATTATATTAATGCTTTAGCCTATAAGGACTCTTTAACCTCAGCTATGAGTGATGTAGCTTATAATTTAGCAGTTCAAAGAATTAATAAATCATTAAATGAAGATACTAATTTGTGTATTGTAGTGTTTGATATTAATAATTTAAAGCTTATTAATGACAATTATGGTCACGAATATGGTAATAAGCTTTTAATTGAATCTAGTAATGCTATAACGACAATCTTTAATGAAAACAACACATATCGTATTGGTGGAGACGAATTTGTTGTTATAATTGAAAATGAAGAAGATGATAATATCCTAAAGCTAATTAATGATTATAATAATTTAATTAAGGATACTTATTTAGATTTACCTGATACAAAACATAATATAGAAATAGCTTATGGATACACTAAATTTGATTTTTTAATTGATAAATCATTTGACCATATGTTTAATAGAGCTGATTCATTAATGTATAAGCATAAGAAACAATTGAAATCAAAAAAGTAATAATTGAGCATTTGAAATATATATAATGTACTTTGTACAATAAGAAAACTAGAAAACTGATATGTATCGGTTTTCTTTTTTTAAATTTGGTTAAACATTTATAAAAGTATGATATAATTAGATTATGCAGTCGGTGTATGGTGTCATAATACTGTGGCTACATTTAAAGATTTTGAAATTGAAAATAATTAAACAAAAAGATAAAGGATGTTGATTTTATTTCAACATCCTTTATTACTATGTTAAGTCCATCTTAATATTCTTGAGCGTTCCTCATCACGGATGAAACCGTCAGAAGCACAAACAACCATACCAAATCTAAGTGCTGCTTCTAATGATCTTTTTGAGCAATTTCTTAGATAATTTTCTACCCAAGGCTGCCAATTATGACGCTTGTATGCAGCTAAAATTACATCTCCACCTAAATCTAATGGTTGACCTTCAAATAGATTTCTAAATAATGAAACCTCAGCTCCGTCTGCAAATCCATCTGAATCCATAAAGTAAGCACCTACCATTAATGCGGCAGTTAATGCATCTCTTACATTGTATTTGCATTGAATATCATCTCTTATAGCACAGCTTAATTCATATGCCTCGTCTACTAATGAATCAAAATCCCATGATTCGTAAACATCAATTAAATTTTCCCAGTATCCCATAGTTGTCTCCTTTTGTTGTAATGAATAGTATATATATTAATATATCATTATTTTAAAGAAAAATAAAGAGAAGAAAAAAAGGACTTGCGTCCTTTTATAAATTATTTAAGAAATTAATGATTTCATTATCATATTTTTCTGTATTATTTATTCTAA
>JAZQVB010000099.1:0-4815 GCA_045631605.1 Anaeroplasma sp. | reverse complement strand
ATACTTTATACAGCTCCATATAAATTAACTAATTATTTATAATATGTTACATTAACATCTACAATCGCTAAATTTTTACTTTTGTTTGTAGTAACACCATTTATAGAAATATAAGAAATTTCACCTAAATTAAATTCTAGTGATTGAGTTGTCTTTTGTTTATCCTTTGGCATATCAATAGTTTTAATCTCACTTGTACCATCAGTATAGTAGCACACAACCTCTAATACATCTGCGTTACTAGTATCTACAATATATGCTGTAATTGTAATAGTAGCATTCATACCATTTAATTCTGGAGTTTTTAGATAATGATTTTCAGATTTCTTAACACACATTGCACCATTATCAAATTTATTACATTTAAAAGTAAAACCACTACTTGTTGTACCAGTTTTTCCACTTAATCCTTCAGTCTTGCTATCCCATCCAATAGTATACTCAATAATTAACGTAGAATATGCATCCTTTGCATCAACTAACACACTGTAATTAGTAACTAATTGTTTTTGCTCAGCACTTAGTGATTGATACATATTATCAGCCTTAGTAATAGCCTCACCAGACTTACTTGTAACCTCACCTATATTATTAATTAATAAAATAGTATATGTAACACAAACATTAGAATATTTATACTTATCATTTACTAATGCTTTTTCTTCAACTGTAAGATTATTATAAGCTACAATAACATCTAGCATTGATTCCTCACTAGAAATATTTACATTATCAATTAATAAATCAACATTATTAACATTAAACAATACTTGATATTCAGCCTCAGCATTAGTTAATACTGAATAATTAGTTACATTAGCCTTTTGAGAATCCGATAATAAATCATATTCATTTCTAGCAATCATAATTGCATCCTTGCTATCTAATGTTACAGTACCAATTAAATTAATCTTATTAATACAAGATGTTACTGCATATGATACAAATAGCTCCTCTGCAGCTAATAGCGCCGAATAATTAGATACCTCAGCATTAGAATCCTTTGTAATAAGCTTCTCGTATTCGACCCTTGCAGTAGAAATAGACTTACCACTATCAACTGTAACTGTACCAATAGAATTGATTAATCCTTCTACATAGGCTATGCCTAAATAAATATATGAATCATATGATGATTTTAAGATATTATAATCTACCTCTTCCTTTAATTTACCTAAATTATTATAATAATCCATCGCAGCCTTAATAGAATTATAACAAGAATCTGTGTAAGTTATTGCTGGAATATTATTTATAAGCCTATTATATTCAGCTATTCTTTCTTGGTTATATTCCTCTGAATCACATTCAATTATTGAGAATGCAGTAATTTTAACCTCTTTAAAATCAGCCGCACTAAAGTTTGCATTCCCAAAATTAACAGATTGAATAGCGTATGTACCAGCTTCTAAATTACCTAATTCTCCACCTTCAAATAACAATGCTTCGCCTGCTTCATTTACAAGTACACCACCTGCAAATTGAGCATTAATAGTAAACATTGTATTAACCTTAAATGCATAAATTGTATTTGTAATCTTGCCAGGAGCAGACTCAAATGGAACACTTACCTCAATCGGTTTAACATCACCAAGAGAACTAAATATTGACCAGTCAGATAATGTCAACGTTTCCTTAGTTTTACCAATTCTACCTTGTGTACCAGCATTCAATACCACATCTTTTCTTAATTCAGTAAAATCCGTTTCAAATTTGTAATTATTAGTAGGAATATAAGATAATTTTGAATCCAATTCAAATTTACTATAATCAATATTTCTATATTGGAACTTACAAGAATTAGCTACAAACTCATTCCTAGATGAAACAATTGTACCATCACAATCACCAATAACACTTGCAAAATTATCATTAAAGCTCTTTATTGCACCATCCTTTATTTGTTGTGGATTTTTACATTTATAGAACATATTATACTCTGAGAAAATATAAGATGATGCTCTTGGGTTCATAGCGTAACTATTTTGTCCTTCAAATATATTATTATACATATGAATATTAGCATTTCTAGCTAATGGTCCACGTGACCCACAATTCTTCCAATAATTATGATGATAAGTTAAATTAAATTGTAAGCTTGAGTCTGAAGATCCTACAAGGTTAGTCTTATGACAACCTTCAAAATAGTTATAACTACATGTGAAATATTGACCACGCTTGAAGTCTACAGAACCATCACCCTCAGCCTTATCACTTTCAGCTGGACCTGAAATTGAAGGACAATAGAATTCATTATCATGTACCCAGCAGCGCTCAACTGAGCCTAAAATATCAGCTGACACAGATGATGCATTTTCTACTGTGCCATCAGCCTTTAAGGTACCTTGAGTACCTTCCATACCAATAGCATCCTCAGGAGTATTAATAAATATTAAATTTCTAACCTCAAAACTAGTGCCTCTATTTGTTCCCTTATCTGATGTAGAGCACATAAAATGGAAACCCCATCCATCAATTGTAGCACCTGCACCTACACCCTCAAGAGTAACATTATATGCTGACTTCATACGAGCCATATGACCGTTATCGCCTTCACTTCCGCCATCATCAATAGAGTCATAAATAGTCAATCCATTGATTAAAGGCTTATTTGCGGCAGTAAATGTACCCTGCTTATATAATCCACTATTAGATACAGTGCCTACAAATCTAACTACTAAAGGAATATTATTATCAGCTAATATCTTTAAAATGTCACCATTTGTATTAGCATGACCACCCTTAGAGTTTTTACCACCGCCAATATCCATACCAGCAGTATTTAAAATATTACCAATGCCGGTAACTGTAGTACCACCATATGATAATTCAACACTATTTTTATTTTCATCAGTTACATATAAAATAATCGCATTATCCTTTAATGTTCCATTATCCTTATATGCACCAACACCATCACTATAATCAAAATGAGCATATCCAGATCTGTCATAATTATCGACTACTACAGAACAAACACTTGCGGCGTTAGCATGCTCAACACCATTAATTTTTGGCACAATTTTAATGCTATAATTACCAGCCTCAAGACCGATTAAATCTAATCTTTTACCAGTATTTGTATCACTAATATAAGCATTTTTCTCATTTAATAATGTAAAATCTGTATATTTCTTACCTTTTAAATAAATATTATATCCAGTAGCCGATAAAACATTATCAAATTCAACATATGCTGACTCCTGAAGTCCTGCATATGATGTAACTAATACATCACCTAATTCAACACCTGTTGTAGGTATCTCTGTTGTAGGAATAGTCGTATTTATAGCACCTGTTGTTGGCACTTCCGTTGGTACTGTTGTTGGTACAGTCGTCGGTACTGTTGTTTTACTTGGCCCATTAGTCTTAGTACAAGATGCAAGACCAATAACACTGGCTAACAATAACCCAGCTAAAAGCTTTTTATTAATCATAAACAAAGCCCTCCTAATTAATTATCTAATTAATTATATCATTTAGAAAACTAATTTTCTACAAATTATTTAATACACGTTTGATTTCATTTTGATTTTCTAATGATGGTACATCAAGTGGTATACGATATTTTAAATTAATTAACTTATTTAAATATAATACATACTTTATTCCTATAGGAGATACCTCATTATACATTACCTTTAATAAAGTATATATATTATAAAATGCATTATATTTACCTTTTAATATTTCATCAACAGTCCTTGGATAAGCATTAGATATTACAGATATCGCTCCATCAATTCCTAAAAGACTAAATTCTAATAACGATAAATCATCACCACAATAATATAAGAAATTCTTATTACATTTACTTTTAATATCATGATAGTATGATGCATTTCCTGATGCATCCTTAATACCTATAATGTTATTATAATATGATAATTCACATACTATATCACTAGGTATTTCCATACCTACCCTTTTAGGTACATTATAAATAACTATTGGCTTGTTAGCATTATCAGCAATGCATGTATACCATTTTAATAATCCTGTTTTATTAGCTTTTGTATAATATGGGCTTATAACTAAATAGGAATCTATATTATATTCTTCTAATTCCTTAGCTAAATTTAATATTTCATTTATCCTATTTGATATTAAGCCAACCATTATTTTTATTCTATTATTCACCTTATTTATAATATATTTTACTAATTGAAGCTTCTCCTCATTGCTTAACGATTCAGCCTCAGCTGTCGTTCCTAACAATAATAATCCATCAGTTTTATTTTCTAGATGCATATCACATAATCTAGATACTGCATCATAATCAATATTACCATCATCTAAAAATGGTGTTATTAACGCAGCTATATTTCCTTTTATCATTTAATCACCATTTTAATATATGATAAGAAAAAAATATCAACCACTAGGATTGATATTTAAGCTCTAAAAGTATACTTTTAAATTCTATTTATATTTATTAAATTCTTCTTCAAATATTTGATCTATTATTGTATCACTATCCATGTAAACGTATAATAAACCATTATTATAATCATAAATTATACAAGAATCATCATCATAGTAACATATCATATTATTTGTGTTAATCCTATATTTTTTTGGAAGCTTTACATTTATCCTATCAAATAAATGCTGATTAATACCCATAGAATACTTAGATGATAATTCATATTGTATTTCTATATTGTTAACTTTTACTAATGAAAATTGACCTGTCATTCCTAACAAGGAATTTTCAGTAACCTGATATATTAATTCATCTTCAGACAAATCAATATTTATACTAGATTCTAAATTATACTTTTTTGTTTCTAGGTTTCTATATGGTTTAATGTA
>JAZQVB010000098.1:0-3905 GCA_045631605.1 Anaeroplasma sp. | reverse complement strand
TTAAAACTAAAATGTATTCCTAATACATTAATAGATAATTTAAGTATTACTACATCAGATAATATTCGTTATGAAAGTAATAATAATATTATTAAAGTTACAGTTATGAATAATATAACTGAATATGAAGCATATGTACATGTTAATGCTAGCGGTCTTAAGGCAGAATATAATTTTAAGATTGTTGATGAGGGTATTAATGTATATACATATAGTGATTTATTATATTGTACAAATCAAAGTGAAAATGGCGAAATTGTAGTACTTAGAAAATCATTTGAATCTGCTACTAATTATAATTCATTAATGAATAACAACAATGTAGCTATGTTTGGTAGAGCAAAGAATAATGATTCAAATCAACTAATTAACGATGTATATTCATTTGATACAACATACAATCGTGAATATATTGATAAATGGAATGAATTCGCAAAAATTAATTCAGAATATAAGGAAATTTCTACAACAATTTATGCGGCATTAAGAATTCAAAAAGATATATATGGGAATGGATATACACTTAATTTCCATAATATTACATATCCTAGTAGAATTACGAAGCAGGAACAAGATGGATTAATATATGAATATCCTACATTATCACCAACTGATATTTTCAAAGGACCACTTGATTTATATACCTTAGGTGATCCTAATCAAACTCCACTTATTACAGCCTATGGTCAGGATAATATAGGTATGTATGTAGATGGTGATAATATTACAATTAATGATGTTAATGTCAAAAATTGTGATTTAGGTGCTTCATTACAATTCTTAGAAACTGTAGGTACAGTTTTAGAGGCTAATGGTAATAATATTACTATTAAAAATAGTAGATTATCTAATGGTAAGAATGTAGTAAGAAGTTTTTCCAATAATAATTTATTAATAGATAATTCATTATTAAGTAATTCTCAAAACTTCTTAATAACAACAGGAAGCAATGAATATATTAAATATGATGAATTATGCAATTATAACTTTACCGATGAGACAGGTAATAAATTAAATATGACATTACTTGATTATTTATCTAAGGGTGGAATAGGTGATAAATTATTAACTAATTTCTTAATTGGTAATTATAATAACAAGGAAATTATGAAAAAGGCATTGCTTGATATTCAAAATGCTTTAAATAATAGTAGTGATACAAATAATTATAAAGGAAATATGATAGTTAATGATACATATTTCTATTCAAGTGGTCTTGCCTCAATTTGTTTTGAAACAATGTTTAATGGTCCATTCCTATATAATGGATCACCAACATTAATTAATGAATTATTTAGTCAATTTGAAATTGAAAGTAAGCCTATCGTACCTTTTATTGCAACTAATGTATCAGGATTAAGCTATCCTGTTAAGGTTGAAATTATGGGTAACACAAGGTTTTATGATTATAAATCTACAGATGATATAGATTTATCAGGATTAATAGATGAAAACATATCCTTAATAGCTAGCTCAGTTTTAAACAAGGATAAGGTTGTTACAATTGATGATATATTCCCACTAAAGAATATACTCATAAAGGAAGCTACTAATAAAAATTGTATTTCTAATAACAAAATTAATGTACCTGTTGCTTATTACGGTGGTGCTAAAAATAATTCGTTATTAGTAATGGATGATTTAGAATATAAATTTAATTCAGAAAATATAGCAGTAAATTTAGTAGATGAATATTTAACACTTCAAAATACATCAAATAATTATATGACTATTATGAAGGATATAATGGTAAAATGCGTAACTGTCGTTACTGGATTTGAACCATTCGAATTTGTTTGTGTAAATGGTACTTATTTATATGGAGAATCTCCATCTGTATCAGATTTAATCGCAAACAGTAAGGAGCGATATTTATATGGTAAATAAAACAAAATATTTAATAGGATTATTATTAATATTCCTACTTGCATTAACAAGCTGTGGTGGCTTTATTGCAGAGGAATCATTAGTAATTCAAGGAATGGATTATACTGTATTACCTGATGGTACTACACAGGTTGTTATTACATATACTGATGAGGAAATTCCACCATTAGTTTTAAATATTCCTAAGGGTTCTAATGGTAATGGGATATCACAAATATATCAATATCAATCAACGGATAAGGATAAAACAATGTTATCGATATCATTTACAGATGGTACTAGTCAAACATTAGAAATTCAAAATGGTGTTTCAATATCTAATATAAATTCAACACCGGATAAGGATGGAAATACAATTTTAACTATTACATATTCTGATGGAACTGTAGCCTCACCTATCGTTATTCAAAAGGGTGATAAGGGTGATGCTGGTAAGGATGGTGTTACTCTTGTAGATTATTATTCGAATATAAATGACGATGGTTCACAAACTATCATATTTACATATTCAGATGAATCTAAGTACACAATAAACATTCCAGCCCCATCTAAGGGCGAAAAGGGAGATTCAGGTGTAGGAATCACTGGTATAGTTGGTCAAGAGGATGACATATATTATTATGTTACTATCTATTTTACTGAAGGTGAGCCAACAATATTAAGATTTAATAAGCCACTTACACCACCAGCTCCAAATACTTGGCTAAATGGATCATCTAGCCCGACAGATGATATTGGTGTAGATGGAGATTATTATTACGACACATCTCATAATACAATTTATTTAAAGTCTAATGGCGAATGGAATGTTGTAATAGATTTCCATAATGAGGATCAATATTATAAGGTTACATTTAATTTAAATGATAAGGCTGATGGTGGAGTAGAAGCAGAATTATCTACTACTAAAACAGTATTTGATGTTAAAAATGGATATTCATTCTATAGTAGTGATATTCCAATGCCAGTTGCGTATAGATCAGGTTATACATTTGGTGGGTGGTATGTTGTAAAGGAACCATCAGTGGTAAATGGTGCATTTACAGATATTACACCAGTAACAAGCAATATGACTCTATATGCACATTGGATTAAAAAATAATTAAAAATTTAAAGAAGGAGGTTCCTGGTAATGAAATACAGATTATTAAGTTTTTTATTAACAATTTTAATGATGACTTCAGTAATAAGTATTGGCTTTTCATCATGGAATATAGTTTCTGGTGTTGAATATGAATCATTATCAGGAAACATCACAAGTGATAAAATTACTAATTTTAATGAGTATATAACAATTACTAATATATCATCATTAAAATACAATAAGGACGGCTTTTTAGGTGAAAATAAATTAAAAAGCTCAATTAAATCTAAAATTCAAATTGATGTTTACAACGTAATTGTAACATTTGGTGTTTTAGATAAGCTTCAAATAGTAATAGATTTAAAATATATTGATGGTATACCTTCAAGCATGAACATATTTGATTATGTGACTACTGAATGTAGACAAAACGATATTTTAATTACTAATGTAAGCTCTGAATCAAATAAGGATATTCAAGAATATGTTACAACTATTACCTTAAATAGCTTTGATTCATATTCGAAGGATTTTAAATATTATGAGTTTGATTTAGAATATATTATTGAGTTTAATGATTTATCATTCTTTAATAATTATGAATCACCACTATTAAATAAAAGCTATCCTATTTTTACAATGACATCTGTCTTGTATCTAAACTAATGGAGGTAGCGATGAAGAAAATTAAATTATTTCTAATGATAGTATTCATGAGCTTACTGCCATTTGTATTTATTACAGGACAGTCAAGCTGGTTTATTATTGAAGAAGTAAAGGAACAAATTGAAAGTGACTATTACCCAATTTCGGTTAATAGCACTGTTGAGGTAACCTATAATGGTAAATATCAGCCATTTACAGGTATAAATACTGAGGATAGCTTTGATGATGAATATTTAAATATTGAATATTATCCAAAGCTAATAGATAA
>JAZQVB010000097.1:0-1867 GCA_045631605.1 Anaeroplasma sp. | reverse complement strand
AACCAACGACACCGAATTAAATTTCACTCACACCACCACAATGCCAAAATCAGCACTTGCATAGCATAGATGCAAATGTGTTGACAAAATAAAAAGGATGCTAACGCACCCTTACAGTTTTCATATAGCTATCGACCATATCACCAACCACATTATCTTGATAGAACACTTTGGATGATTGGAAGAATGACCAGATGAATCTACCTATATCATCATAGCAATTATTAAGTTCATGTCTGATATTAGCATGGCTATCATAAGCTTCCTGAAATATGATATGATCATATGGATATTTGATATCAGATGTCTTACGGTGTATATATGTAAATAACACTGGCTTTTCGGAATATTTATC
This sequence comes from Anaeroplasma sp., assembly GCA_045631605.1. Taxonomy (GTDB): domain Bacteria; phylum Bacillota_I; class Bacilli_A; order Acholeplasmatales; family Anaeroplasmataceae; genus Anaeroplasma. The sequence goes on along the minus strand of JAZQVB010000097.1, from coordinate 1,512 downwards.
ATTTTCATTAATGATGATTCTATTTTCTTTGGTATCTAGAACTTTAATTATTTCACACTGGAATATTTCAGTTTCATATTTGATAAAATATATAAGCTTAATATCTTTAGGTGTATAAAAATATTCTAGGTGTGGATATACTTCAATATCCCAAGCACCGTTACGAATCATTTTATTTTTCTCTTTGTTGAAGCAAAAATAAATATTAGATCGCTTTAATTTTCTATCAGGAAAATCAGCAAATTCACAAGCTATTTTTAACACCCTTCCATCTTCATCAGTATATTTATAGATGTCAATGGTATCAGGTTGTTGAAACTTAGTTCTAGTTAAACCAAATTCTTTAAAATATAGATTATGCTTGTTAACTGTATTTCCTAGTAGGAATATTTTAACTTTATCATCATTTCTAATGATAGTTGATAGAACTGACATGAATTTTTTAAATTCTTGAACCAGTGGCAAACTCTCTGATATAAATTCTTCAAATATAATATAGTATATATCAGGGTATCCAGTAGATTTAATACGTTCACTTTCTGATAGGTTAAAAACGTATCCTAAGGGCTGTTGATCTACTATTTTATCATATTCACCAGTTTCTTCATTTCTATGTGCTAGATAAAAGCATCTATTTTTATATATAACATCATTATATTCATCATTAGTTATTTCTTTTATTCTATTAACATGATTATCATTATCTTTTAGTGATTTATATACCTGTTGCATGTTAGACATTCTAACATCTTCAGTGTATCTTCTTAAATAGCCATATGATTTAACAAACCCTGAATTATAAAATTCTTCTAGTGTATATTCTAATGCTGAATAAGATTTTCCATTAGAACGTTCGCCGTATACGAAATAGTATAAACATTCAGGGTGTAAATCTAAAAGCCTTTTAAGGCTATAATATTTGAGTTTTTTGGGCATTATAGACCACCTCTTAATCCTAATACATAATCAGCAAAATTTGCTGTTAAACTTAAAGTAAATTCTACTGGTTCTAGGTGTACACCACTAAATTCATGATAGTGTGCTGTTTTTCCTAAATAATCAGTTAATTCACCTTCAGCTTCAAAATCTAAGTATGTATGAACGTTTTTACCAGTATATTCAGCTGGTATATACATTTCATCATCAAATAAAGACATAATATCAACCTTTAAAGCTGCTGCTTGGTTCTTTAAATATGGAATTGCTAACTTCTTATTACATCCTGATACAGTAAAAGAATATTCACCATCAGGATATTTAACCATATAGCGTTTTGAGCCTAAAGTTTTAAATTCTAAATATGTAGGTATTAATGTTCCATCTGATGTTATTTCACCTTCATAATCCCATATACCTATTAACTGCTTTTCACCTTTAATATTACATGGTTCTATTAATGCTGGATTCAAATGATAAAATTTACACATATCTAATAACTGCTTTTTAACATTCTTATTATATGTATCAAAATATTTTTTATGATTAATATAATTTCCAAATTTTAAAGAATCA
>JAZQVB010000096.1:0-2529 GCA_045631605.1 Anaeroplasma sp. | reverse complement strand
AGAATATCATGGCAAGTAAGAATATTAAAGGAATTACTATCGAAATTGGTGGAAAAACAGATGAACTACAAAAGGCATTAAAAGATGTAAATAAGGTAGTATATTCCACTAATTCTGAATTAAAACAATTAAACCAAGCATTAAAACTAGACCCTAAAAATACTGAATTAATAGCACAAAAACAAGATGTATTAAGGAAGAATATAGAAGCAACTACTGAAAGATTAAATACATTAAAAGAAGCACAAAGACAAATGGGTAGTTATTCTAGTCTAACTGAAGAACAAAAAGAAAAATATAGAGGATTAAGTGTAGAAATTGCTAAAGGAGAAAATGCTCTAAAAGGCATGACTAAAGAATTAAAGGAATCTACAGGAATAAACCTAGATGGACTAAAAACAGGATTAAAGGCAGTAGGAAATATTGCTTTAGATGTAGCAGCAGCATTAGCAAAAGTAGCAGCAGCAGTAGGAGCAGCATTAGCAGGATTAGTAACTGCAGGTGTTAAGAGTTATGCACAATTAGAACAAAATCTAGGTGGTGTAGAAACTTTATTCAAAGAAAATGCCGATAAAGTAATAGAGAATGCAAAAAATGCTTATAAGACTGCAGGTGTAAGTGCAAATGAATATATGGCAGGTGTTACAAGTTTTAGTGCATCATTATTGCAATCACTAGGTGGAGATACTGCTAAAGCAGCAGATGTAGCTGATATGGCATTTAGAGATATGAGTGATAATGCAAATAAATTTGGAACTGATATGCAATCAATCCAAAATGCATATCAAGGATTTGCAAAGCAAAATTATACAATGCTAGATAATCTTAAATTAGGTTATGGTGGAACTAAAACTGAAATGGAAAGATTATTAGCAGATGCTGAAAAGTTAACAGGTGTTAAATATGACATTAAGAATTTAAGTGATGTCTATGAAGCAATACATGTAATTCAAGAACAAATGGGTGTAACAGGAACAACTGCATTAGAAGCTGAAAAAACAATAAGTGGTTCTATCAACTCAATGAAAGCAGCATTTGATAACTTCTTAAATGGATCTGGTAGTCCTGAAGCATTAGCAGAAACATTAACAAATGTATTTAATAATATAGGAAATGCAATAATACAACTTGCTCCAAGTATATTAAGTGGTGTAGTAACTTTAATACAAACATTAATACCACAAATAGCACAATTGTTATTAGATTCAATACCTCAATTATTAAGTGCAATTACTAATATGATAAATGCATTATTGAGTATGGTAACTTCTAACATGGATTCTATTTCAAATGCAATAAGTCAAATAATTAATGCAGTAGTAGGATTTATAACTGAAAACTTACCTAAAATAATTGAGATGGGTATTCAATTATTAGTTGCATTAGTTCAAGGAATAATCCAATCTATACCTCAATTGATACCTACATTAGTTCAATGTATAGAAACAATAATAAATACAATAATAGAAAACTTACCATTAATAATAGAAACAGGAATTGATTTATTAGTAGCATTGATAGAAGGAATTGTAGATGCAATACCTCAATTAGTAGCAATGTTACCTAAAATAATTCAAAAGTTAGTAGAAACATTAACTAGACCTGACATGATAGTTAAGATTATAGGAGCAGCATTACAATTAATGTTAGCTTTAGCAAAAGGATTAATAGAAGCAATACCTCAAATGTTAACTGCAATACCTAATATTATAGGAGCAATGGTAACAGGATTTAGAAATAGTATTGCTAATACAAATTGGGGAGAATTAGGAAAGAATATTATCAAAGGAATATGTGATGGATTTGGTAGAATAGGAAGTTATTTGAATAACAAAGTAAATGAAGTTAAAGAACAAATAACTGCTAAATTCAAAAAGATATTTGGTATTCATTCTCCATCAACTTTAATGAGAGATACTATAGGACTTAATATTACTGCAGGTATTGGAGAAGGTATTGAAGAAGGAATACCACAAGCATTAAAAGATGTAGATGTAGCAATGAAACAATTAAATGCAGGAATAGAAGCTAGTGTAAATCCAACAATAAATCCAAGTGTATCTTATGATACTAACTATAGATTAATGGCAAGTGCAATGAAAGAAGCATTACAAGATATGGATATAGTTATGGATGATGAAAAATATGGAAAGTTTGTTGTAAAGACAGTTACTGATACTATTTATACATAGGAGGTGTAATATGAGAAATTATGTAATAATAAATGGTGTTAATTCTACTACTAAAACAGGATTAGCAATAAATGAAATGCCTCCAATAACAAAACCATCAATAAGAACTAATACTGAAGAAATAGATGGTAGAGATGGAGATATAGTTACAAGATTAGGTTATAGTGCATATGATAAAGAAATGACTATAGGATTGTATGGAAGTTATGATCTGGATGGAATAATGAGTTATTTTAATCAAAGTGGAACAATAATATTCTCAACTGAAACTGATAAATATTATAACTTTGAAATATTAGAACAAATAGATTATGAAAAATTATTAAAATTTAAAACT
>JAZQVB010000095.1:0-2109 GCA_045631605.1 Anaeroplasma sp. | reverse complement strand
ATATATGCCTGTAAAATAATAAATTATTCCTGCAGTAAGAAAGCTTAATATACTTAAAATTGTATGAAGAACCATAAGTAATCACTCTCCAAAATTAATTTTATCATTTTTTTCGACATTTTTAAATATATAATGCTATTAAATTTACAATAAATGGCTTATAATTAGTGTAATAAGGGTGTGATTTTATGCTATATTTATTCAACAATATTAAAAGCAAAAATATTTTAGATAGCTACAGAAAGCCAGAGCTAATGGGATTATTAGCTGAATTTGCGATTGAAAATGGTTTAACTGGTCATATTTGGAGAAAATATATTATATATACTCTAATATATAATGAAAATAGCTATACGAGGGCTATTGAAAGAAATCAGGATGTATCAGGATATAGTAGCTATGTAGATGAAGATTTTAAATATTTTTATGATTTATATTATTTGAATTGCTTTGATTCTGAAATAACTAATTTCAGCTTTAAATCAAGTAATAGTGGTACTATTTCTAAATTTATTGATGAAATTATAAATGATATAAAGGACGATAGCTTTGAAGCATTTAAGGATGCGATTGTAGGATTTTATAAAAATAAGGGTGTAGGAGAAATGGCTATATATAAGGCGTTTAGAGTAGTAGATGGCAGCATTTATCCTATTAAAAATGTATTAGATATTACATTTGATTCTTTAATTGGATATGATAGTCAAAAGAAGCTATTAATTGAAAATACTGAGTATTTCTTAACTAATAGACCATATAATAATGTTCTTTTATATGGTGATAGTGGTACAGGTAAATCAACATCAATTAAGGCATTATTAAATACTTATTTTGATTCCGGATTAAGAATTATTGAGGTTTATAAGCATCAAATGGCTGAAATATCTAGGATTATTAATAAGCTTAAGTCTAGACCATATTTTTATATTATTTATATGGATGATTTATCATTTGAAGAGGATGAAATAGAATATAAATATTTAAAAAGTATAATTGAAGGCGGAATAGAGCCTAAGCCTAATAATGTTGTTATATACGCTACAAGCAATAGAAGACACTTAATTAAAGAGGTTGTTAGTGATAATGCAATTATTACTGATGATTTACATAGAAACGAAACACAGGCTGAAAAGCTATCATTAGCCTATAGATTTGGGCTTCAAATATATTATGGCTCACTATCTCCTAAGCAATTTAGACAAATGGTATTGGAGCTTGCGAGAATGAATAATATTGAGATGGATAATGATGAGCTAATAAGGGAAGCTGCTAAATGGGAAATGAGATATGGATCACTATCAGGTAGATGTGCTTCTCAATTTATCAGCTATATAATTAATAAAATTAGTGGGTGATTAATTTGAGTAAAATTATTGAGTATGAAAGGAAATTAAATACATTTGATTATGATGGTTATTTAAAATCTGGTAATTATCAAATGGCATCAGCTCTTGCGGCTCTTAGAATTACTAATGATATTCAAAAAAGCTTTTTAAAGGAAGAATTCAATTTAAATGAAAATGATTATGCATTAAGGCTTTATGCCTTGCTTCAGGCTTTATTTGTTTCTATAGATTCATTATATGCAATTGCGTATTCCTTAACTAAAAGTAAAAGCTTTATTAATATTAATAAAAATCCAGATTTAAGAACCTTAAAATATATTAGAAATGATGTAGTAGGTCATCCTAGTAATAGAGTATTAGGATCTGATGTTTTAGCCTATTGCATATTAGATAAAAAAAGTATAACAAAGGAATTCTTTTCTTATAAAATATATTCTTTAAATAATGTAGAGGAAAAGACTATAAATATTTCTCATATATTAGATTCTTATTTTGATGAGGCTAATGATTTGCTTGATTCATTAGTAAAAATATCAGGTATTACTGTTGCTGATAATTTACTTGAGGAGAAGATAACTAAGGTGTTAGAATCATATAATAAGAATGAGAAATATAGACCACTTTTAAATGAATTCATTAATGAATATAAGAATCAATATAAGGAGCATTCTACTGACCAGCATAGAATTTTATGGAGATATAATTTAATTAATAAGCTATTTAAGGAATTGTCAAATGATAATTATTTAAATGAAATAATTGA
>JAZQVB010000094.1:0-9529 GCA_045631605.1 Anaeroplasma sp. | reverse complement strand
AAGAATATATTTTCTTTTATAATAATTATAGGCTTCAAGAAAAATTAAAAGGCATGACACCTAACGAGGTCAGATATCATGCCAATTGTAACTTTATTTACTTTTAATTATTTTTTATACACCGTGTCTACTTGACAAGGGGCAGTTCATTGCTAAGTTCTTTTCTTTTTATTCAGATTTGTTTTTTCTTTCTTTGAAGAAGCTAATGATTGGTTTAATATATAATGTAGACATTAAGGTAATTGCTAAAGCTCCATAATGAATCATATATACTCCCCAGCCATGGTCAGTATTTAAATATGGTAAGCCTGGTTGAGGTGCTTTAACTGTATACATAAAGTTAATTTCTAAATCGCCGTAGCTAATCCAGCTATTTAAATATATAGATATTAAACCGAAGAATAATAATAGCTTTATGCAAGTGAAGTAATCCTTAATAGTCCATTTGATTTCCTTTGATCTTAAAATATGTAGTGCGAATACGCTAATAGCTACATGGTATAGGAAATATTGTAATGTTATTATGTAACCACCGTTTCTTGAAGAGTTAGTTGCGATAAGGATAGCTGCGATACCACCGAATAAGCAAGATGGAAGCATAAAGCTTAATAATGCTCTTTTAAGCTTTTCGCTGTTTGAATATTTTAATATCGCAAAGAATATTATTTGCATTGAGCATAGGTGGAATGGTAAATCTGTTTTTGGTAAATATCCGCCATGAGTAGCTTCGTTAGTTAAAATATAATATACAATTTTAATTGTTTCTGATATTATACCTACAATGAATAAAATATCAACCATAGTTTTTAAATTTAATTTTTTACTGAATATTGCGCCAAGTACAATTAAAATTGCACAAATCGCGATAATAATTAAATGCTTTGTGCCGAATAGCGCGTGTTCTAAAAATAACATGATTATTTTACCTCGTTTCAATTATATTATATTGAAATGATAATAATAATCAATAAATATGTTTGAAAAATTAGAATTATGTTGAATTTGTGCTATAATTTATATGGGTGGTTTAAATGAAGGAAATTGAAAAATTAAAAAAAATAATTGAAGAAAGTAATAATATTGTAATATTTTCAGGGGCTGGATTGTCTACTAATTCTGGTATTCCTGATTTTAGATCTGCAGATGGTCTTTATAATCAAAAGCTAAATTATAAGGTTAGACCAGAAGAGATTATCTCGCATTCATTTTTTATGAAATATCCTGAGGATTTTTATTCATTTTATTTCGATAAAATGATTTATCCTGACGCAAAGCCAAATAGTGCACATTATTATTTTGCTGAATTAGAGAAAAAGGGTAAGGTTTCAGCAGTTATAACTCAAAATATCGATAACCTACATCAAGAGGCTGGTAGTAATAATGTTATTGAGCTTCACGGAAGTGTAATGAGAAATTATTGTATGAAATGTCATAAATTTTATGGTTTGGATGAAATATATAATTGTGGTGTACCACGCTGTAGCTGTGGTGGAATGATTAAGCCTGATGTTGTATTATATGAGGAAGGCCTTAATGAAAATGATATTATGAGGGCGCTTAATTATATAAGTAATGCTGATACGCTTATTATTGTAGGTACATCATTAACTGTATATCCTGCAGCTGGATTTGTAAGATATTTTAGAGGAAATAATCTTGTTTTAATAAATAAAAGTGAAACAGCATATGATAAGCATGCTGATATTGCTATACATGCTGATATAGCTAGTGTGATAAAAAAATTGAAATAGTGGGAAGGGCAGATTTCTGCCCTTCTTTTAATTATAATATGCAATTTTATAAAATAATGGATAGCTTGAGAAGAATTGTGCTAGATTTATTCTCGAAGAGCTTCCTGGATCATTAATTAAAAAGTTTGAACTTGTGAGTGTGCTTCCGCCATTATATCCAGATATTACTACCCAGTGCTGACCGCCAGATAAATTTTTAGCACCTATTAATACAGGCTTACCCTCCTTAAGTAAATTGTATATTTTACTTAAATAATTACTACTTGATGTTATAAAAGAATAATTGCTTGGCCAATACATATCACCATTTGCTGTAAATCTAGTTCTTTTAATCATATCAAGAGGAGTAATAGTTTTGCCTGTTCTATATGATTCGCTCATAGACATGCTTGTAACAAGGCATCCTATTTGTTTGATAGTCTTAGTTGTGTTGGGTATATAAGTAGATGCCCATCTTGAATCATATTGTTTATAGCTTGGTAATTTAACGCTACTTTGTAAAAAGGTATCAACATTTGATGTTAGGCTTTTATAAACATAGCCTACCTTATTACCCTCAAATAAAACCTTTAGCCAGTAATTATATGATTCTAATTCAACCATATAATCCTTGTTAGCTATTTTATCGAATATTGAGTAATTCATTGATGGTCCTGTTCTGGCGTTTAGATTACTCCCACCAGTATTTACTCTTTTTACTGTTTTAGATACGATATTAATATAGTTTTTATGTACGTATCCGTAAGAATTTTCTTTATATTCTACATAATACCAATTGCCATCATTTCTTAATATAGTTACGAAGCTTCCATTTTTAGCCTTGCTTAAAATGGTGCTTGATGTAGATGGCTTTTCTCTGATATTAAGGTTTGAACCGTTGGTTACAACCTTACCTGCAGATATAGAAGAAGCTGATGCGTTAGCCTTAATACTAAAAAGAAGTGTGAATAATAAGGCTAATGATAAAATAATTCTTTTTCCTTTCATTTAATCACCTCAATGAAAGAATAACATAATTAAAATAGAAAAATACTTCCAGATTTTGGAAGTATTATAATAAGTAATTTAAAAAGCCATTAATTCTTTGTTCGATTGCTTCAAATGAATTATCTGATTCCTGATTGTAATCCAGGTAAACATCATTAATCTTTAGAGATTCTAATTTAGTATACAGCTTATAAAATAAATCATCTATTTTTGAATCAGTATTTAATCCTCCATGGAATAAATACATTTTTTTGTCAGGGGTAAAGTTCTTTTCTATATCGGTTATTAGCTTGTTATTGCATAATGATAATGTAGGGTCGAATAAGCCAGCACCCTTAAAAATAGAATATCTATATACCATATAAAGGCAAGCTATTGCACTTTCCTTGAATCCCATAAGGTACATATCGTTAGATAATCTATATTTTTGTTTTAATAGTGGGATTAATTCATTAACTATATAATCAAAATAAATATAAGATAGTACGATATCAACAGTTTCATCATCCCCATTATAATAAGGATTTAACTCGCTCATACGCCATGCCTCAATTTTAGGAGATTGAATACTGATTATAATGCATTTGCTTTCTCCTTGGATTTTGTTAATGTTGATTTTCCTAGTTTGCTCATTTATATAATTATTTAATAATTGACCATCAAGAGAAAAAATGACAGGATATTCATTATTATTTGAATTATAATCAGTAGGTAAATTTATAGATATTTTTACTATTCTTTTAAGATTTACTGCTGTAATTTTAAAATTTTCAACCATTGTTATCACCTATATATATTATACTTTATAAAATCTAAAAAAGAATAGTTAATATCATTTTGGCACTTGTGTATTGACAGTGCTAAAATTATAGTTTATAATAAATACAGTTATTTTGGAGGTATTAATATGAAGGAAATTAAGGAATTTAAAACAGAAACCAAGAAGTTATTAGATATGATGATTAATTCTATCTATACTCATAAAGAAATATTCTTAAGAGAGCTAATATCAAACGCAAGTGATGCGGTTGATAAAAGACATTATTTATCATTAACTAATTCAAATATAGCATGTGATGACTATAAGATTTTAGTTGAGGCAGGTAAAAACACAAGAACTCTTACTATTACTGACAATGGTGTTGGTATGACTAAAGAGGAGCTTGAGGAAAATCTAGGTACTATTGCTAAATCTGGTAGTAAGGAATTCATGGAGGCTGTTGCTAAGGAAAATACACCTGACATTGATATTATTGGTCAATTTGGTGTCGGATTCTATTCGGCATTTATGGTTGCTGAAAGAGTTACAGTATTAACTAAGTCAGTTAAGGGTGATAAGGCTTATTTATTCTCAAGTGAGGGATTAGATTCATATACAATTGAAGAAGCAAATATGGATGATTTCGGAACAATTATTACTCTATATTTAAGAGAAAATACTGAGGATGTTAATTATGATGAATATTTAGATGAATATGAAATCCAATCATTAATTAAGAAATATTCTGATTATGTTCGTTATCCAATTCAAACTTGGGTTACTAAATATGATGCAGCTGAGGGTGAGGAGTCGAAATCTCATTTAGAGCTTGAAACAGTTAATTCAATGCTTCCAATTTGGAAAAAGAATAAGAGTGAAATAACTGATGAGGAGCTAAATAGCTTCTATAAAACAAAATTTATGGATTATCAGGATCCATTAACATCAATTCATGTTAATGTTGAGGGTATGCTTACATATAATGCGTTATTATTTATTCCTAAAAAACCATTTTATGATATGTATTCTGATAAAACTGAAAAAGGATTACAATTATATACAAAGGGTGTATTTATTTTAGATAAGTGTAAGGAATTAATTCCTGATTATCTACGTTTTGTTAAGGGATTAGTAGATTCTGCTGATTTACCTTTAAATATTTCTCGTGAAATGCTTCAAGAGGATAGAGCAATTAAGAAAATTGCTAATAATGTTGAAAGAAAGATTTTATCTGAATTATCTCGTATTTTAAAGAATGATAGAGAAAAGTATGAGGAATTCTTTAAGGATTATGGAATTAATTTAAAGTTTGGTCTTTATGAAAACTATGGTGAGAAAAAGGATAATTTAAAGGATTTAATTATTCTTAATAGTATAAATAATGAAAAGCCTATTACATTTGCTGAATACAAGGAAGCGATGAAGGAAGGTCAAAAGGATATTTATTACGCTGTAGGTAGAAATAAGGAAGCTGTTAATAAATTACCACAAATGGAATTAATTAACAAGCATGAATACGATGTATTTATGCTACAGGATGATGTAGATGAATTCATGCTTAATGTATTAAAGGAATATGATGGAGTATCTTTCAAATCTATTAATTCTGATGAGCTAGATTTAATTGATGAAGAGGAATCAAAGAAAATCGATGAGCTTAAGGAGGAAAAGAAGGATTTACTTGAAAATGTTAAGGCATCACTTCCAGGAGTTAAAAATGTTGTTTTATCAAAAAGATTAGTTGATGCACCATGCTGTGTATCTGCTGAGGGTGAGATTTCCTTTGAAATGGAAAGAGTATTAAAGGCTCAAAATCATGAGGTAAGAGCTGATAGAGTATTAGAGCTAAATCCAAATCATCCAGTATTTAAAAAGCTTGAGGAAATATATTCAATTGATAATGCATTAGGTGAAAAATATTCTAAGGTATTATATGCTGAGGCATTATTACAAGAGGGTATTCTACCTGATGATCCACAAGAATTCGGCTCTGCAATTATTGATTTATTATTGAAATAACACAAAAAATGCTATCAATGTGATAGCATTTTATTTTGGATTGATTCAATTTCATTTTTATATGATTGCTTTAATATTATTGGTGTCATAAATGATGTTAATAATATTAAAATTAATATAAATGGTTGAATTGTTGATTCAATTATTCCTGCCTCAATACCCTTTTGAGCACAGATTAAGCAAACCTCAGCTCTACACATCATACCAGCACCACATCTAATTGAATCCTTAGTGCTGTATTTGCATAATCTAGCTCCAACTGAGCAACCAACAAATTTACTTAGTATTCCAGCTAGAATAAATAATATGCCGAATATTATAAACGTTGGTGTGAATGAATCGGCTGATGTAAAGCTTGTTAATGATGTTAGCCCAACCTTAGCAAAGAATACAGGTGTAAATATCATATATGCAGTAACATCTGCACGTCTTTCGATATAACCAGTATCCTTGTTGCCTGAGAGTATTAATCCGGCGATAAATGCACCTGTAATATCTGCGATACCGAAGAATTTTTCTGCCATATATGAATAGAAGAATGCTACAGCGATTGCGAATATTGGTATACGTCTATGATGATCGTATTTTTCAGCAAGCTTTTTAAATAAAATCCTTAATAATAATCCTGAGGATACCGCAAATATAAAGAATAGGATAGTTTTACTAAAAACTGCTATTAAATCAGCTGTTATATTTGCTGATGCGTTGGTTAATGTATTATTAAGTGAAATTATCACAGATAATATTAATACACCAATAATATCATCTATTATTGCAGCTGATACGATTGCTGTACCTATGCTAGTGTTAAGCTTACCTAGCTCCTTTAATGCTGCAATAGTTATTGAAACTGATGTAGCGGTTAATATTACACCGTAAAATAAATTCCTAAATATCGTTTTTGTTAATGTTTCCTCTACAGGAAGAATTAATGATGCTAGATATCCGAAAATTATAGGTGCTACTATACCAAATAGAGTTATTACAACTGCAGATAGTCCTGTATTTTTAATTTGCTTCATATCGGTTTCTAAACCGGCTGAAAACATAATTAATATTACACCTATTTCTGCAATAAATGAAATTCCTTCTAGTGCTTCACTAGAAAAAATAGCGTATTCAGCATTTCCTGATTGTCCTGGTATTAATGTGATTAGTCCTAATAATAAACCTGTAAGTAATAGTCCGATTACCTGTGGTAATCCGATTTTTTTAGCAGATATGCTTAATAGTTTAGATACTACTAAAATTAATGCTAGAGGCAATAGTAATGAAAATGCTTCTACCTTTAAAAACATATATTACCATCTCCTTGTTTTAACAAGATATATTCTACTCCTTATTTATCACTACTGCAATAAATATTTTATTTTTGTGTTATTTTTTCCTTTTCTTAAAAATATAAAAGAGTATAATACACTCCGAAGAAGGTGATAGTATGGCAAAGCTAGATGCTAAAAGAAGAGAAATGATATTAAAGGGAGATTTAATGAAGACGATTTTAATAATCTGCTTACCCCTGGCTTTATATCAATTTTTCAATAGTACGTATACATTAATTGACCAAATTATTTGTGCTAAGATTTCGACTGACGCTCAAAACGCAGTTTCAGCTATTTCGCAAATCAAGCATACAATATCAGCTATAGGTGCTGGTCTTGCAGCTGGTGGTGGTGTTTTAGTTTCGAGATTGTATGGTGCAGGTGAGGTTAAGAAATCTAGACATGCAAGTTCAAATTTATTTATGATGTCTATTATTGTAAGTATTTTAATAACATTAATTTTAATCCCATTTGCTGAACCTATATTAAGATTATGTAGGGTTGCAGAGGATTCGATTAGAATTGGTGTAGGATTCTTTAGACTTCAATTATTAGAATTAATATTTGTTTCATTAAATAGCGTATTTATCGGTTTAGAAAAGGCAAAGGGTAATTCTAAGATTGTTTTAAAATTAAATCTCTTGACATTAGTTATTAAATTAGCAATGACTGTATTATTCATATTTGGGTTTAATCTTAAGGATATTGTATTTGTTGAGCTATCAACAATTATTGGTCAAGCAACTCTTACTGTAATTGGTGTATGCTGCTTATTTGGTAAGAACAACATTTTAAGATTATCTATTAAGATGCTTCCACTTAAGGCGGAATACATAAAGCCTATTTTAAAACTATCTGTTCCTATTTTCCTAGGTAAATTTGTTATGACATTAGGTAAGGTATGGGTAAACGGTATGTGTGGTGAATATTGGAATGCAACAACAGATGGATTAATTGTTGGTACATTAGGAGTATCAAATAATATTTGCGGTCTTATTACAAGTCCTACAAACTCATTTGAAGAAGGTGAATCTTCAGTAGTAAGTCAAAATCTTGGTAATAGAAATATCAAAAGAGCATTAAGAGCGTTCTCTAAAACATTAATAATGGTATCTATTGTATCAGCTACAGGCTTCATATTATTAAGATTTGTTTTCTTAGATAATATAGTTGATTTATTCACATCAGCTGATCATAAATCAGAGCTTTATAAGCAAATGGTTAAGGATATATTTGTATGGGATTCATTAAGTATTATCACATTAGGTATTACGGCTGCTGTACTTGGTTTACTTTACGGTTTTGGGCAAACTAAGCTTTCGATGATTTTAAATTTCAGCAGAATAGGTAGTAGAATACTTATTTTATATCTTCTTCATACATTTAGACCTGATTTACAAGCTACATTATGTGCTGGCTTATCAATGGGTATAAGTAATACAATAATATTATTAATTTCAGTATCATTCTTATTAATTTTCCTTGCAATGGTTAAGAAGAAGGGCTATAACGGAATGTATGTTACAGACCCTGAGCCTGAAATGTCAGAGTTAAAATTAGACTAGTCGCAAAAATTTTGCGACTTTTTATTTTATAAATATTTATTATTTGATATAATTAAATAGGTGATTATTATATGATAAATTTAAAAACACATATAACTAAGGAAGATTATATTAAGCTAAGAGAGGATGCGAATTGGCATCCGTTAGATGATGATCAAATTGATAATATAATAAATAATAGTGAATATACTATATCATTATATAATGATGAAGAGATTGCAGGAATGATTAGATGTATATCAGATAAAGGCTATATTTATCTTATGTGTGATTGTATAGTAATGTCTAAATATCAAGGTATGGGCTTAGGCAAGAGGCTAGTAAAGTCTATGCTTGAATATATTGAAAATAATAATAAGAATAAATATGTAAGAGCTTATATTATGTCTTTAAAAGGTAAGGAAGAATTTTATAAGTCATGTGGACTATCCTTAGATGAGGCAACTGGTCTTACAAAAATATTTAACAAATAAAAGGAGAAGATATTATGGATATGAGAGAAAAGAAAATATCATCTGAAATTATGTTTGATGGTAAAATTTTAAGAGTTGAGAGAGATAAGGTTTTATGCCCTAATGGTAATGAATCATTTAGAGAAATCATTAGACATAATGGTGGTGCCGCTATATTGTGTGTAACACCTGATGATAAGGTATTACTTGAAAAGCAATTTAGATATGCATACGATGAGGTAATTTATGAAATACCTGCAGGTAAGCTTGAGCTTAATGAGGATCCTTATGATGCTGCCATGAGAGAGTTTGAGGAGGAAACAGGTAATAAGGCTAAGGAATTAATTCCACTTGGACATATTTATCCAACATGCGGATATTCAGCTGAAAAGATTTATTTATATCTTGCCTTAGATTTTGTTCAAACTGAAAAGAATTTAGATGAGGATGAGGTTATTATTACTGAATATGTTCCTTTAGCTAAGGTTAAGGAAATGATTTTAAATAATGAAATTAAGGATGCTAAGACAATTTGTGCACTTAATTATTATTTCTTAAAATATAATAAATAATTTAGATATCTATATAGTGGAACAGCTATATAGATATTTTTTTCTTCGAAAACTTAATAAAATTAAACTATAATATTAATTTTTTTAATATTTAGTATTGA
>JAZQVB010000093.1:0-4814 GCA_045631605.1 Anaeroplasma sp. | reverse complement strand
TATTTAATTTGGCCTTAGCCTTTATTGCCTCATATATACAATTTTTTCCGTAAATTTTTATCATGTCAGTCACCTTATGTACTTAATTATTATAACAATTTTAAATGTAAAATTAAAGTTATTTTATTAAATTCTAAAAGAAAATAGCCTATTAAAAGGCTATATTTCTTTATAATTTTATATTCTTTTTGTTTTTATACATTTTTTCATCAGCACGTTCGAATACATCATCAACATTAGAGTCAGTACCGTAAGTAAATACTGCAGAGCCTATCGCAATACTCATACGGATTTTAATATTTTCGTATTCAAAATATTCCTCTTTAATTTTCTTATCAAAATCATCAATGAAGCCGAAATAATAATTTAGCTCATCATCCTCAAGAACTACAACAAATTCATCTCCACCAATTCTAAAGATATTTGATGTTTTAAATACTGAAGAAATAAATTGACTTCCATGTAATATATATTTGTTACCTATTTCATGACCAAATCTATCATTGATTTGCTTTAGATTATTCATATCTAGGACTATAAGAACAAATTTAGCTTGATGAGCTGCGATTTTTCTATTAAGCTTAGATCCGAATTCAGCAAATGATGCAGTATTTCGTAAGCTTGTTAGAGTATCTGTATAGGCTAATCTATTGATATGATCAATATGATCATTTATAACATCAATAGTTTTTTGGAAGCTAGATGATAATCTACCTACCTCATCATTTCCATTATAATTTAAGCTAACACTTAAATCTCCAGCTACAACCTTTTGAGTTGCCTCAGTTAAATCCTTTAAAGGAGCTATTATCTTAACTGTTAATCCTGATACTACTGCATACGCGACAGCTAACATTAATGTGGTTGCTACTGCTATAAGAAGTAAAAGCTTATTTGATTGACTATTAATTTCAGATTTTCTTATTCTTAAAACTAATGTCATTCCATTAGATAATTCATTTTCATATTCCACAAATTTTCTACTTGCATCTGGTCTATTTGAACCAACAGCTAATGATTTGTGATATATAATAGAATCATTTTCATCAACCAAATATCCATATCCATTATCTAATACTTTAATTTGATTAACTATTTCCTCTAATATCTTAAATTCAACATCCATTCCTATTACACCAATAAGTTGATCATTCACTACTACAGGTGCAGAATAGCTTGTCATATAAATGTTATTATTATTCACATTATAATACGGCTCACTCCATACCGCAGAATTATTAGTTATTGGCTCATAATACCATTTTAATTCATTTAAATTACTATCGTATTCCTTTATAGATATTGGCGTTTCCTCAACGAACTCGCCATCCTTTTTGCTATAAAAGAATCCATCCTTATCCGTTAATAGGTGATTATAACGGAAATAGAACGATACTGTCCCCTCAGTATGATTAGCCACATTTAAAAACAGCTCCTCCATTTTTTCATTTGGATCAGCCGTAATACGGCTATCAAATAATTCAACAGATGAATATTCCTTGCTTGCGACATTAATCATAGTATCTACAGATTTCTCAATATCGTTTAAAATACTATTAACTCGCTCAGCTTCAACAAAAGAAGTCTGCTCAATTAAACCGTTAGAATTGTTTTTAGACATTCTAGAAATAGTAATCATTGAAGCAGACCCAATAGAAACACTTAACACCATCATACATAAAAGCGTCGCTAATAAAAATCTTGTTTGAATAGACTTCATAACATAACACCTCAACATCCAACAACCTAGATGATAAGCTATACTCCCCAATATGCTTACCATCCCCAAAGTATTCAATTTTTAAACTAGATTTTATACTTATAATATATCACAAAATATATTTTTTTGCAACTATGTGGAAAAATGGTATATTTTTGTGGAGTATAGTGTATTTTGTTGTTTTAATGTGTATTTTTATCTTTCAAATCGTTAGAATGTGTTTTATTAATTGATGTTTCATCGAATGCAAATTCTCCTAATACTTTGTATTTACTATGCCATTTCCAAATTTGTCTTCTAGCATGACAGCCGTTGAAGTCGTATTCATAAGCTAACAATGTTGCAGATTCTCCATTGATATATCTTTTAATAATTTATAATTTTATAATATAAAAACAAAAAAAGTAATGGGTGAGAAGTCCATTACTTTCTTTTTTTCTATCAATTTTTCTACAATGCAATAATTAACGCTTAGAGAATTGTGGAGCACGACGAGCACCCTTAAGACCATACTTCTTACGTTCTTTAGCACGTGAATCACGTGTTACAAGACCAGCTGGCTTTAAGATTGCACGGTAGTCTGGATTAACTTCCATTAAAGCACGAGTAATACCTAAACGGATAGCTCCTGCTTGACCTGTTGTACCGCCGCCATAAACGTTAACTAAGATATCAAACTTTTCAGTTGTTTCAGTTAATGCAAGTGGTTGTAAAACATCTAAACGAACTGCTGCTGAAGGAATATAATCCTCAAAAGCACGACCGTTGATAGTGATAGTACCCTTACCAGCACGTAAGTAAACACGTGCAACAGAGCTCTTTCTACGGCCTGTTCCTAAATATTGAACTAATTTCTTTGCCATTTTTTATATCCTCCTTATGCCTTTACTACGAATTCTACTGGTTTTTGAGCAGCATGTGGATGTTCAGCTGATGCATAAACATATAATTGCTTTCTCATCTTGTCACCAAGCTTAGTGTGTGGAAGCATTCCATAAATTGCATGCTCTACCATTCTTGTTGGGTATTTTGCCATAACTTCCTTAGCTGGTTGAGTTCTTAAACCACCGCTATAGTCTGAATGTCTATGGTATAATTTATCATCCCACTTATTACCAGTTAAAACGATCTTATCAGCGTTAATGATAATTACGTTGTCTCCGCAGTTTACATGTGGAGTATATGTTACTTTGTGCTTACCCTTTAAAAGAGAAGCTGCTACAGTAGCTAAACGACCTAATGTTAAGCCAGCTGCATCAATCACGTACCAACCGTGTTGAATAGTTTGATTGTTTGCCATGAATGTTTTCATTGCTAAATTTCCTCCTAAGTTATTTAATATTTTTAATAATTTAGGGCAATTGTGGATAATTGCTAAAAAATGTACCGAAAGTATTTTACACTATATATTCACACTAGTCAACACATTTTTTAATATAAAATTTACTTTGTGTATTATTGTGTATTATTGTAGTAAATAATCCTTTAAAATTTGTAATACATTATTAAAGTCCTTCTCTTTATTACACATATCCTTAACTTTTGCGCTTCCTGGCTTACCCTTTATATACCAAGAAACATGGCTACGCATTTCAAGCATAGCTAGATGCTCACCCTTTAAATCAACTAATAATTTATGGTGCTTTATAATTGTTTGATAAATCTCCTCATTAGTAGGCTTATCTATAATATTTCCATGCTCAAAATATTCATATAGCTCTCTAAAGATAAATGGATTGCCTAAAGACCCCCTAGCTATAGCTATAGCGTCACATCCAGTATATTCAAGCATTTCCTTAGCTGTATTAATATCAACTATATCTCCATTACCAATTACAGGAATGCTTACAGCCTCCTTAACAGCCTTAATATAGCTCCAATCAGCCTTACCGCTATAGAATTGACTTCTTGTTCTACCATGAACAGTTATCGCAGATGCTCCTGCCTTTTCGATAAGCTTAGCATTCTCTACACAATTAATACTATTAGCATCCCAGCCTATTCTTATCTTAACCGTAACAGGCTTACCTACAGCCTCAACTACAGCCTTAGTTATTTCATATACCTTATTAGGATCCTGAAGCAATGATGCACCTGCACCATTCTTCTTAGCTACCTTATTTACAGGACATCCCATATTAATATCGATAATATCGGCATCAGAATATTGGTCAATAAATTTAGCGGCATTAACTAACGATTCAACATCTCCACCAAATATTTGCATACTGATAGGATGCTCCTTTTCGTCAACCTTAGTCATTTTTATAGTCTTTTCATTTTTAAATCCAATAGCCTTGTCACTTACCATTTCAGCCATTACTAGGCCACAATTCATTTCCTTACAAATAATTCTAAAAGCCTCATTTGTAAATCCAGCCATAGGAGCTAAAACAAATTGATTAGGTATTTCAATATTTTTAATCTTCCATTTCATTTAACTCACCTAGTATTTCTGCAAGCTTTTCTGTAGGTAATCCGATAATATTATTTAAAGAGCCCTCATAATGATCAACTAAGCATACACCAATACCTTGAATAGCGTAAGCTCCAGCCTTACCGAAGCACTCGCCTGTATTAATATAATTATAAATATCATCATCACTCAAATCTTTAAAATAAACCTTAGAAACCTCTACAAAGCTATAAACATGCTCTTTATAAATAACAGTTGTTCCACTCATTACCTCGTGGTATCTTCCACTAAGGCTTCTTAGCATTTTATATGCATCATCCTTATCCTTAGGCTTACCATAAATAACACCATCTAAAACAACAATTGTGTCACAGCCAATTAATATTTTTCCGTAGTCTAATTCCTTATTAACATTACATTTTTCGAACCCTAATCTCTTCACATTCTCATATGCAGTTAAGCTATTATCCATTGTTTCATCTATTTCATAAACCTTGATTTCAAAGCTATAGCCCATATTAGTAAGTAATTCTTTTCTTCTTGGACTTGAGCTTTTTAAAATAATTTCCTTCATAAAAATCACCTCTTGTATTATAAGACATTTAAGTTAAAACGACAACTTTTTTATTACATATTATATATAATTTCCTTATTGGAGAGTGAATTATGAAAAAATAT
>JAZQVB010000092.1:0-4094 GCA_045631605.1 Anaeroplasma sp. | reverse complement strand
TAAAATTTATTAAGTGGTGATTAAAATGTTTGATATTAAATCAATAAAGGATCCATCATTTGTAAAGAGTTTATCTAAAAAAGAGCTACAGGAGCTATGTAATGATATAAGAAGCTTCCTTGTAGATAATATATCAAGAACAGGAGGTCATCTAAGCAGTAATTTAGGTGTTGTAGAGCTTGTTGTTGCATTATATTATGTCTTTGACTTAGATGAAAATGAACTCCTATTCGATGTTGGTCATCAATCATATGTACATAAAATCTTATCTGGTAGAGCTAGTGAATTTGATACATTGCGTCAATTTGGTGGTATTTCAGGTTATATAAACAGAAGTGAATCTAAATACGATATTTGGGAATCAGGCCATTCATCAACTAGTATTTCAGCTGCTACAGGATTAATGCTATCTGGAGATAAAAGACAAATCGTAATAATTGGAGATTCTTCAATTATGAATGGTGTTGCGATGGAGGGCTTAAATTTCTTAGGTACAATGAAATGTGGTAATCCTATTATTATCTTAAATGATAATGAAATGGGTATTTCTAAATCTGTTGGCGCTCTTACAAAATCATTTAAAAGATTACGTGGTACAAAGCTGAAAAGAGGAAATAAGGCACTTGTAATTAAGGTTTTCCCTAATTCTATTTGCTCTGTAATTCATAAAACTAAAAATATTTTTAAGCTTTTATTTAAAAGATATAATATCTTTGAATCAATGGGATTTGATTATTATGGACCATATAATGGTAATAATATAAATACAATGATTAAGGTATTAAAACGAATTAAAAGAAGTAATCATCCTGTTATATTACACGCTAATACAACTAAGGGTAAAGGATATTATCCTAGTGAATTAGATAAAATTGGTGATTTCCATGGTGTATCACCATTTGATGTTAAAACAGGTAAATCAATAAATAATTCAAAAAAGATTTCTTATTCACAGCTAGTTGCTCAATATTTATGTGAAAAAAGAAAAAATCATAGCTTTAAGGTTATCACACCTGCAACTATGGTAGGATCTAAGCTAGAGGAATTTATGCATAAATATCCTAGTGATATATTTGATGTAGGTATAGCTGAGGAGCATGCTACTATAATGGCAGCTGGTATGGCGCTTAATAAGCAGGATGTTGTTTTACTTATGTATTCTACATTTGCTCAAAGAGCATATGACCAAATATTAAATGATGTTGCAAGACAAAATTTAAAGGTTATATTTGGTATAGATAGAGCTGGTATAGTTGGTGAGGATGGAGTCACTCATCAAGGCTTATACGATGTATCAATGCTTATGGGTATGCCTAATATTGTAGTTACAATGCCAAAGGATGAGCTTGAGGCAATAGGATTATTTAATTACGCATTTAATCAAAACAATCCTATTGTTGTTAGATATCCAAGAGGATCAGAGGAAATTAGCACAAATATAGATTATACATATACATGTGATTTATCATGGACTATTTTAAATGAGGGTAATTCAGCTGCTGTAATAGGATATGGTGCAGATATTGAAAGAATTAATAAAATTGTTAAGGAAAATAATCTTGATGTATTAGTTATTAATGCTAGATGCATTAAGCCTATTGACTTAAATATGCTAAAATCTATTTTTGATAAGAATATTCCTGTTATTGTATTCGAACAAGTCATTGCTTCAGGTACCTTATATCATCAAATATTAGAATATAAGGAGAAAAATGACTATAAGGCTAAGGTTTATTCAAAAGGATTTACAGCTGATACATTAATACCTCATGGAAGTATTAGTGATATCTATAAAAAATATGGATTAGACGATGAAGCATTGAAAAATACAATCACTGAGGTGATTGAATGATAAGATTAGCATTAGAATCTGACATTTTAGGTATTATGAGATGTATAAATGATGCTAAGGCATTTTTAAGGGCATCAGGCTCAACACAATGGAATGGACCTGATTCTTATCCTGATACAAATACATTAATTAACGATATAAATAATAAAAATTGTTATGTGTGTATAAGAGATAATACGGTTTGTGGTGTTGCAGTATTCGCTGGATTAGAGCCTGAATATAATTCACCAACAGCCTATTGGCTAACTAATGAGGATAAATATACTACAATTCATAGAGTAGCAGTATTAGATTTGTATCGTGGACAAGGTGTTGCTAAGGAATTATTTAAATATGCTGAGGAGTATGCTAAAAATATAGGTAATATATCAGTAAGAATAGATACGCATCCTAAAAATATAGTTATGCAATCCTTAGTTAAGACGCTTGGCTATCAATATTGTGGTGAAATGGAATATTCTAGAATATTAGTTGAGCCATTAAGATTAGTATATGAGAAGAAAATATAAAAAGTGAGATTTTAGGAATCTCACTTTTACATTTTATTAAGGTGTTCAATTATTTCATCTACTAAATATCCTGGAGTAGATGCTCCTGATGTAATAGAAATACTATTAATATTTTTTAATTCATTAATATCTAAATCCTTTAATGATTCACAGAAAATAGTCTTAATTCCCTTTTCCTGTGAAATTTTTGCAAGCTTAGTAGTATTAGAGGAAGCCATGTCACCTACAACAATACACAAATCAACTATTTCCTGATTCATTACAGCCTCTTGTCTAACAGTAGTTGCATTACATATCTTATCATCTATGATAGCGAAAGGATATTTATTAATAATTTTATCAAATATATTAGCTAAATCATATTTGGATAAGGTAGTTTGATTTGTGACATACAATAAATTAGATGTAATATTTAAGTTATCTATATCCTCTAATGAGCTAGCTAAAATTATATCATTAGATATTCCTAAAACACCCTCACATTCAGGATGCTTTTTAGTACCAATATATATAACCTTATATCCTTGTTTTAATTTATCTTCAATTTTTTGGTGAATTAGCTTAACATTAGGACATACCGCATCTATTACATTTAAGCCTTTATCTAAGGCTATTTTTTTTATTTCCTTAGGTGTTCCATGAGCTGATAGAATAACAGTTCCATCATTTATTTCATTTAATAGCTCTAATCTAGACTTTTCTTTAGTATTTAAGGTGATAATACCCTTATTCTTATATTCATCAATAACATAATGATTATGTATTATATTACCTAATAGGTAAATAGGTTTTTTTACGTTTTCATCACTTAATGCATTATCTAATATATTAAGTGCATATTTTACACCACCACAAAATCCTTGTGGTGTAAGCTTAATTATTTTCATTTCTTTAGACCGCCAAAGCGTCTATCTCTTGATTGATAGCTCTTAATAGCCTTAACTAATTCATTTTTATTAAAATCTGGCCAATATGTTTCTGTAAAATATAACTCGGAATAAGCTAATTGCCAAAGAAGATAATTTGAAATTCTAATTTCACCAGATGTTCTAATTAATAAATCAAGTGGTGGAAGATCCTTAGTAAATAGATTATTTGTTATTGTCTCAGGTGTAATGTCGTTAATATCAAGCTTATTATTAATAACATCATTACATATATTCTTTACTGCAGTAGTAATTTCATCCTGACTACCATAATCAATACACAATGTTAATGTAATGCCTGTATGATCCTTAGTTTTTTCCTCGACCTCATTAATCATATCAACGAAATCAGCAGATAATCTATCACGTCTACCGATAGCCTGAAGTCTTATATTAGAATTAAATAATTTTTGTTTATGTCTTCTAAAATATTTGATAGGCTCAGTCATAAGGTAATTAACCTCATCATCAGGTCTTTTCCAGTTTTCAGTTGAGAAGCAATAAACTGTTAAATACTTAATTCCTAATTTATCAGCCTCAACAGTTAAATCTCTTAAATTATATGCACCCTTACGATGTCCTAAAAATCTAGGCTTGCCATGTGATTTAGCCCAACGGCCATTACCATCAAGTATAATTGCTATATGAGTAGGGATTCTTGTTAAATCTAATTCATTCATTATAATCACCATCCAAGCGTTATTATATCATATTAACATAAGAAATCCTGTAATATTTAAGAAATTTTACAAAAAATATATAAATCACAAAAAATTTTTCCTTATTTTGTCTATTATTATATATGAG
>JAZQVB010000091.1:0-2189 GCA_045631605.1 Anaeroplasma sp. | reverse complement strand
GCTACGATCCGACTTCTAAATGAGGTGAAGATTATGAATAAATATGAAAGTTTTAAATTATTAGAAAAATTATATTTTGTTAGAACTAGTGGCTCTAAAGAGGAATTAGAGGCTGCAAATATAATTAAAAATGAATGTGAGGCACTAGGTGTTCCTGCACATTTAGAAGAGTTTATGGTTGATGGATATGATGTAAGTGAGGTTGATTTGCAATTCTATAATCCAAATATGACATTTGAATGTGTAGGTGTAGGCTTATCATCTTCAACACCAGATGAGGGTATTACAGGTGAATTTACATATATTACTTCTTTAAATGATGCTAGAATTCAAGATGTTAAGGGTAAGATTTGCTTAGTTCATTCAAAATTAGTTAATTATAAGGTTTATAAGGAGCTAGCTGAAAAGGGTGCTATTGGTTTAATTTTATGTACTGGTAGTGTATATGATAGTGCTGATCAGGTTGATTTAGATCCTTATATGTATAGAGAAAGACATTATAAGCATGGTAAAATTCCTGCAGTATGTATTAGAATGAGAGATGCTGAGGATTTATTAAGACAAATGCCAGAAAAGGCTTATATTAAGCTTAAGCAAACTGAAAAGAAAAATCCAAGCCATAATGTTGTTGCTGAAATTAAGGGTATAGTTAAGCCTGATGAGGTAATTGTATTTACAGCTCACTATGATTCAGTAAGCTATTCTAGAGGCTCTTATGATAATGCAACAGGATCTACTGGCATTATGCAATTATTAGCTTATTTTAACGAAAATAAGCCTAATAGAACACTTAGATTTGTATGGTGTGGTAGTGAAGAGGTTGGTCTTTTAGGATCTAAGGCTTATGTAGAGGCTCATAAGGAAGAGTTAAAGAACTATAAGCTATGTATTAATATTGATATGATCGGTGTTACTTTAGGTAGTGATATTGCTTGCTGTACATCAAATAATAGCTTAGTATCATATATTAAATATTTAGGATATCAAAAAGGATTTGCCATTGCTCCTAAGCAAGGTGTATATTCATCAGATTCAACACCATTTGCTGATAGTGGTGTACCTGCAGTATCATTCGCAAGAATTTCACCACAAGGCGGTGCTGTAATTCACTCTAGAAAGGATGTAATTGATTTCTTATCTGAGGGTAATTATTATAAGACTTGTGACTTTATTGCTCATTTTGCTAGCGAGCTTGATAAGTCAGTTTATTTCCCAGTTGAACAAGAAATGCCAGATAATATGAAAACAGAGCTTGATTATTATTTAGGTAGAAAGGAAAGACCAGAATAAGATGGATTTAAAGTATAAAAGCTTTAAAGAAATAATATTAAGTGTTATTTTAGGCTTTTTTATAGGGCTTTCAATCATAATTCCGGGATTAAGTGGCTCTATAGTAGCTATGGCAATGAAAATATATGATAAGCTACTATATTCATTTGCAAATATATTAAAGAAATTTAAATCATGCTTTATATTTTTAATTCCTATAGGAATAGGAGCTGTTATTGGATTTGGTGCTGGTGTAATTTTAGTTAAGCTATTATTAGATAAATTCCCATTCCAAACAATATGCTTCTTTGTAGGATTAATGATAGGTGCTTATCCAATTATCCATGAGGAAATTAAGGGTAAGGAAATTAATGTAAAAAGAATACTATTATATTCTGTTGGTATAATAATTCCTATTTTCTTATCATTATTAGCTTTAAATGGTGGGAACAATGATTTATCAAATTTAGAGTTACATAATTATTTGATATTTGTAGTAATTGGTGCCTTAATTGCATTGACTCAAATTATGCCTGGATTAAGTGCTACAGCACTATTAATGGTATGTGGATATTATACTGTTTTAATGGAATCGATTGGATTTGATTTATTAAATAATTTTGATTTAATCTTGGTATTTGTAGCTTTATTATTAGGGTGTGGAATAGGTATTTTAGCCTTTTCAAAGGTTATTAATAGAATGCTTGAAAAGTATAAAATTAGCTTTTATTTCTTGATTTGTGGTCTTGCTATAGGATCAATTATATCAATTTTTATTGGTCCGGATTGCATAGAAATTTATAAAGTATGGAGAAACTCTAATATTATAATAATATTAGCATCTAGTATCATTTGCTTGATTTGTGGATTTATAATTACATATTTTATGGTTTTATATGAGAAAAAGCATGAAAATATAG
>JAZQVB010000090.1:0-2968 GCA_045631605.1 Anaeroplasma sp. | reverse complement strand
TGTATCTAGTAAGCTTAAATTCTTTGTTATAATACCACCATTTAAAATTTCAACTAATGAGGCTAGAGGTGTATTACCTAAATCGTTATCATATAGTGAGCTTGTTCACAATATGAGTAGAATTGTTAATTTGCCTAAGGCGTTTAGTGATGGTGATATTGAATTATTAAAGGATTTATTTGACGATAAGATTCATGAGCCATATAGATCTAAGCTAATTAAGGGCTATGATGAAATTAAAAGGGTATGTACAGAAAATAATTCTGTGCTTGCGATATCTGGAAGCGGGTCAACTATGCTAGTTATTTCCTATGAGGATAGTATTGTTGATAAGCTTGTAAATTTTGGTTACGAAATTAAGGCATTAGAAATTGGCTCTGGTGCTATAGTTGAGGAGGTATAAAATGGCTGATGATTACTATGTAATACATAAAAAGGTATTACCAGATTATTTTGAAAAGGTCATTGAAATAAAGGAAATTATAAGCCTTGGAGTTAATATATCTGACGCTTGTAAGAAGGTTGGGCTATCACGCTCTACATTTTATAAATATAAGGATTACGTAAATAAGCCTTCTATGAAGGTTGGAAAAAGAATTATTTTATCATTAAAGCTAGTAGATGAGCCAGGAGCCTTATCTAATATATTAAATGAGGTTGCCTCAAATAATGCAAATGTGCTTGCGATAAACCAAGAGGTACCTATTCATAATATAGCGTTTGTTACATTAACAATCGCTATGTCTAATTCAAATATATCTGTTCAATCATTTATCGAGGAATTAAAGAAGGGTAAAAACGTTATAGACGTTTTATTGCTTGCGGTAGAATAGTATGGTAGTTGCGTTATTAGGCTTAGGTAATGTCGGTAAGGCTGTATGCGACATACTAAATGAAAAGAACACAGATATATTTAAGGATAATGAAATAAAGGTAAAATACGTATTAGTTAGAAATGTAGAAAATAAGCCAATTGATAAGGATTTATTAGTTACTGATTATGACATCATTTTAAATGATGATGAGGTTGATGTCGTTATTGAAATGATGGGTGCATCTGTTAGCTACGAATATATGAAAAAGGCCTTATTATGTAGTAAGCATGTTGTTACCGCAAATAAGGAGGTAATTGCGAATTATTATTCAGAGCTGCAGGAGCTTGCGATTAAAAATAATGTAAAGCTATTTTTTGAGGCTTCAGTAGGTGGAGGTATTCCTATTGTTAATACCTTATTAAATAGCTCACCATTTAATAATATTACTAAAATAGAGGGTATATTAAATGGTACAACAAACTTTATATTAACAAAGATGCATAAGGAGAAAATAGATTTCTCCGATGCACTTAAAATAGCTCAGGAAAAGGGATTCGCTGAGGCTGACCCTACAGCTGACCTTGAAGGATTAGACATGGTTAGAAAAATAGCTATTTTATCAATGATTGCATACAATACTAAGATTAATCTTAATAATGTATGGCATTATGGCATTAAGAATGTTAATAAGGAAATTGTTGAATTTATTGATTTATTAGATTATAAATTAAAATTCTTAGCTATATCAGAAAAATCAGATGATGGTATAGATATATCAGTAGAGCCTGTAATTATTAAGAATACTGATTTATTGGCTAATGTAGATTATGAATATAACCTTGTAAGATATACAGGTGATAATTGTGCTACACAAATGATGTATGGTAAGGGTGCAGGACCTGTTACTGCAAATGCGATTGTGTTTGATTTAGGATTATTATTAAATGAATGTGGACAAGCATTTGTTCCTAAAAACAATATTAAATGTAATGCTAACAGCAATGTAGTGTCTAAATATTTAATTAAGCCGTATGGTAATATTGATTCAAGCATTGTTGAAAAGAAGATAGGCTCAATGATATTAACTAAGGAAATTTCAGGTGAAAAGCTAAATTCAATGCTAGATGATATTGAATTTTATGCTAGAATTTTCTCTTAATATTTACAATGTGAAAAATATTTGGTATAATTTTAATGCATTTTAATAGGAGGATATATAAAATGGAAGTATTTAACAAGGTAAAAGAAATTATAGTTGAACAATTAAATTGCGATCCTGAAAAAGTAACTATGGAGGCTAACCTTAAGGATGACTTAGGTGCTGATAGTATCGATGCTGTTCAAATTATTATGGATTTAGAGGATAATTTTGATATTTCTATTGATGACGATAACGCTCAAAATATCGTAACAGTTGGAAATATTGTAGATTATATTAAGACTTTAATCTAATCGAAAATATATGGTTACGCAAAGGCGTAGCCTTTTTATTTTAAAAAAGGAGGTGCAAAAATGGGTAGATCTAATTGGTATAAAAAATGGCAAATGGATAAAAGCTTTATCATCGAAAACGATGTATTAAAGGAAAAAATATACATTTTTGCGCCATTCGTAAGAACTAATCAATTTGGATTTCAAAACGCAGATATAAGAAATATTATTGCAGGAGATTGCCTGGCAAGATATCAAAGGCTTCAGGATAAGAATGTATTATTTCCAACAGGATATCATTCATTATGTAATTCAAGCTTTATTGAAAGTAAGAAGAGCAGTGTTGTTCTTGATGAAAAAATACAGGCAGTATTCTTTAAGCAAATGCTTGAGCTAGGTATTGGTATTAATGAGGCTAAGCATATTGATATGAGAGGCGATGAATGCCTACGTAATATGCAGCAGGCTTTTATTGATTTATATAATAAGAAATATATTTCATATAAGGATGTATTTGTTTATTTTGATAAGGCGAATAATAAAATATATGATTCATTAAATAATGTAGATGATGAATTACCTTTAATTAAGCAAAAATGCTTCGTATTAAATATAGAAAATTTAATACCACAAATTATAAAGGATATTAATGAGCTTAAATGTGATGATAAAATCAAAAGAGAATTAATTAATGGATTATTACCTATTGATATAATGAATAT
>JAZQVB010000089.1:0-7796 GCA_045631605.1 Anaeroplasma sp. | reverse complement strand
AACAAGATGGTAGAGTATTCGTAATGCATGCGAATATGGATACTGCAAAGGCTTGCTTAGACTACATCATTAATTCAGTTAAGGAAGCTGAAGTAGGTACTATCTATACAGGTAAGGTTACAAGAATTGAAAAGTACGGTGTATTTGTTCAATTATGGCCAGGTACTGAAGGATTATGTCATATTTCTAAGCTAGATGTTGACAGAGTTGAAAAGCCTGAGGATATCGTTTCTTTAAATGATGAAATCATCGTTAAGTGTATCGCTGTAAATGAAAAGGGTCAAATTGATTTATCAAGAAAAGACGCTATCAAGGATGCACAAAGAAGATTCCAAAAGAAGGAAGAAGTAACAGAATAATTAATTAAATGGATTTCGTAATGAAATCCATTTTTTCATTGAAAAATATAATAAATTTGGTATAATACCTATGGTGGCTTGGTAATCGAGCAAGTAATTGTTAGGAAAGTCCATGCTAGCACAGCCTGTGATGGCTGTAGTGTTTGTGCCAGTCCAATAAATAAGGCTGGGCACTCTTTTAGAGTGACGGCGAGAGAAGCCTAAGTTATTTATAATATGGCGTATCTTATAACGTGCCACAGAAACGAGTTTTATCGAAAGGTAAAAATGAAACGCGGGTAAACCCCTCAAGCTAGAAACCCAAATTTTGGTAGGGGAGTCTTACAAATCGAAACGAAGAAATGTAAGGACGAGAAATCGTAGATAAATGATTACCACCGTAAGGTACAGAACATGGCTTATAAGCTACTAAAGGAGGAATTTTTCCTCCTTTTACTTTATTCTAATATTCTTATTTTCTTGAAAATAAGAGAAAATTTTGGTAAAATACAAATTGGAAATGTGAGGTGTAAATAATGGATATTAATAAGCTAAAAGAAAGACAAGCTAAAATAAGAAATTTCTGTATTATTGCTCACATCGACCATGGTAAATCTACTCTTGCAGATAGAATTTTAGAAATTTGTGAGTCATTAGAGCAAAGAGAAATGCAAGAACAAATTCTAGATTCTATGGAGTTAGAAAGAGAAAGAGGAATAACAATAAAATTAAATGCGGTTGCATTAAAATATGTTGCTAATAATGGAATTGAATATGAATTCCATTTAATTGACACACCAGGTCACGTTGACTTTACATACGAGGTATCTCGTTCGCTTGCAGCGTGTGAGGGTGCAATATTAGTAGTTGATGCGACACAAGGTGTTGAAGCACAAACATTAGCTAATGTATATTTAGCTCTTGATAACAATTTAGAAATATTACCATTAATTAATAAAATAGATCTACCTTCTGCAGACCCAGAGCATGCGAAAAAAGAAATTGAGGATGTTATTGGTTTACCTGCATATGAAGCAGTACTTGCATCAGCTAAAACAGGATTAGGTGTTAAGGATATTCTTGAACAAATCGTAAGCTATATCGCTCCACCTAGTGGTGATTTAGAGGCTCCTGCAAAGGCATTAATATTTGATAGTGCATTCGATCCATATAGAGGTGTTGTAATCCTTGTATGTGTTAAGGAAGGTATTATTAAACGCGGTGATACTATTAAATTAATGGCTACAGGTGCTACTTATCAGGTAGTTGATTTAGGTGTAAGAACTCCTAAGGAAATTAAAAGAGATTTCCTTATGGCTGGTGATGTTGGTTATATTACCGCATCAATTAAGGATATTAACACTGTAAATGTCGGTGATACAGTAACTACACTTCAAAATGAAGCTACAGAGCCGCTTGATGGCTATAGAAAGCTAAATCCAATGGTATTCTGTGGATTATATCCTATTGATTCTAAGCAATATCAGGATTTAAGAGATGCCTTAGAAAAATTAAAATTATCTGATGCAGCCTTAATATTTGAGGCTGAAACATCTCAAGCATTAGGATTTGGCTTTAGAACTGGCTTCTTAGGCTTACTTCATATGGATATAGTTAAGGAAAGAATCTCAAGAGAATTTGGCATTGATTTAATCGCTACTGCACCATCAGTTAATTACCATGTATATTTAACAAATGGTGAAATGATTATGATTGATAACCCGTCTCAGTTACCTGAGGTTCAAACAATATCAAGAATTGAAGAGCCATTCGTTAAGGCAACTATTATGACTCCTACAGAATATATTGGAGCTGTAATGGATTTATGTCAAAAGAAGCGTGGTATCTTTATTGATATGAACTATGTTGAAGAAACAAGAGCTGTTGTAAGATATCATGTACCACTTCTTGAGATTGTTTATGATTTCTTTGATAAGCTAAAGAGTCATACTAAGGGTTATGCATCATTTGATTATGAGCTAGGAGATTATCAAGCATCTAAGCTAGTTAAAATGGATATCATGCTAAATGGCGATGTTGTAGATGCCTTATCAACTATTGTTCATAAAGATTTCGCATACGAGCGTGGTCGTATTTTAGTTGAAAAGCTAAAGGAAATTATTCCTCGCCAATTATTTGAGGTACCTGTCCAAGCAGTAATCAACCATAAGGTTATTGCAAGAAGTGATATTAAAGCACTTCGTAAGGACGTACTTGCAAAATGCTATGGCGGTGACATTTCTAGAAAGAAAAAGCTTCTAGAGAAACAAAAAGAGGGTAAAAAGAAGATGAAGGCAATTGGTTCAGTTGAGGTTCCACAAGAGGCCTTCCTAGCAATCCTATCAACAGATGACAATAATTAAGAAATAGAGGTAAAGAAAATGAAAAAAGAAAATTGTCCATATTGTAATTACGGTGAAGCACTAGCTAAATTTGGTGTTTTAGCATTTGAAACTGAATTATCATCAGTTATCGTATTTAAGGATCAATCTCATCCAGGCAGATGTATTGTTGCTTACAAAAATGATCACATTGCTGAAATTCAAGATTTATCAGATGAAGAAAGAAATCAATTTATGGCTGATGTTGCTAATGTAGCTAAGGCTATTCAAAAGGCATATAAGCCTGATAGAATTAACTATGGTGCTTATGGAGATACATTAGGTCATTTACATATTCATTTAGTACCTAAATATAAGGATGGCTTCGAATGGGGCGGTACATTTGTAATGAATACAAATAATTACGCTTCTGAAGAGGATTTAAATAAGGTTATTGAAAACATTAAGGCTAACTACAAAGCCTAACCTATAAAACTAGTAGTTATGCTACTAGTTTTTTATTATTAAGGAGGATTTTATGAAAAATAAAATATTAATCCCAATTTTATCTATAATTTTAATATTAAATGTAGCTTTATTTGGAATAACCATTAACAATATTAATAGATTAAATAATTTAGAATCAAATAAATCTATAGTTTCAATTGTAAATACAAATCAAACTGAAGAAGCCTATATTTACACTATTTATTATTCAGATGGTTCTACAGATATCTTAAGAATTGAAAATGGTAAAAATGGTGTGGATGGTAAAAATCTATCTATATTAGATGTTTATTCTGAATATGTAAAGGAATATGGAAGCATTAGCTATGCTGATTTTTTAAAATCATATTTATCAATAGAATTAAATAATAATGATTCAAAAATCATTAATAGCTGTTTAAGAAGTGTAGGTAAAATCTATACAGAATTCAATGAAAATCAGTCAACATATCCTGGAATGACAAACTCAACAAAGCTTAGTGTTCATTCAGGAGCGTGTGTAATTTATAAAATTGATACTGATTTTACATATTTTATAACTAATTATCATGTTATATATAATAAAAATGATAAAAATGGCATCGCCGAAGGCATTCATGTTTATTTATACGGTAGTGAGCAATATCCAACTGAGGAATATGATGAAAATGGGAATAAATGCTATAATTATGGAACAAATGGCATAAGCTGTGAATATGTAGGTGGTTCAATTAATTATGATATCGCTATAGTTAAAGCTCCTACAGCTAATGTATTAAAAGTAAATTCCGATATTGAAGAGGTTAAATTTGCAGATAATTATTATGTTGGAGAAACTGCTATTGCGATAGGAAATCCTAATGATGAAGGAGTTAGTGTTACTAAAGGCATCGTATCAATTGATAATGATAATATAAATTTATCAATTGATAGTACAGTTCGCTCTTATCGTTCAATTAGAATTGATACAGCCCTATATTCAGGTAATTCTGGTGGTGGTTTATTTAATCAGGATGGCTATTTAATAGGTATCGCAAATGCTGGAAATTCTACTGAGCAAAATATAAACTACGCAATTCCTATTCAAATAGTTAAAAATGCTTGCGATAACATCATGTATTATTATAATGATAATGATGATAATACAAATGGCTTATATAAAATCTCATTAGGAATTAAAGTTACTGCCCAAACATCAAAATACATTTATGATTCTATTAGCGGATACGGAAAAATAGTAGAGGAAATACTAATAGTTTCAGTAATCGATAATACAATCGCATCTAATATGGGACTAGAGGACAATTCGATTATCAAATCTATAATAGTTAATAATACTGAATATACCTTATCAAGATATTATGAGATTGGTGATCTTCTTTTAACGCTAAAGGCAAATGATCATATTAAAATTAATTATACAATTAATAATGAAGCTAAATCCGCAAGCTATACTATCAAGGCTACTGATTTAGCATTAGCATAAAGCACTTTAAAAAGTGCTTTTTTTCTTTAGTCACGTTTAAAAATTGCCTTTCATATGCTATAATAATAACATTACGGAGGCGATAAAATTATGAAAATTTACCATATATCAGATTTACATATAGGAAGAGATTTAGGTGGATATGATTTAATAGTTGAACAACAATATACACTAGATAAAATAGTAGAATTAGTTAAATTAAATAGTATAAAATATTTATTACTTGCAGGTGATATTTTTGATAAATATAACCCATCAAATGAGGCAATGGCGTTATTTGATAAATTCCTAATGGATTTAGCAAAGCTATCTACAAGAGTTATCATTATTACAGGTAATCACGACTCAAAGCCTAAGCTTTCATACCTAAAATCATTCCTAGAAAAGGATAATATTTATATTTACACATCAATACCAAAGGAAATGGTGTCATTTGATGATGATAAAATTTCGTTCCTTCCTATTCCATATCTACATGAATATGAGCTATATAATATTTATGGAGATTTAGGAAATACTCCTAATGAAATTTATGAAGCAATCATTAATAATTTCAATGAAAATGTTAATAAGGAGCACACTAAAATATGCTTATGCCATAATTTAATTGTTGGAGGAATCACATCTAAAAGTGAAAGAATACTATCAGTAGGTGGTCTTGATGCAATGCCTAATACATTATTTAAGGATTTTGATTACACTGCATTAGGACATTTACATATTAATCAAAAAATGGGTGATAAAATTTATTATAGTGGATCTATAATGAAATATTCAGTTTCAGAATTCAATAATGACAATAAATTAATTGAATTTGATACTGACACAAAGGAGGTAGCATTTATCCCTATTCCTCAATATAGAAATTCTCGTATTATTACTGGTGAATTTGATACAATTTTAGAACAAGCTAAAACGGATCCTTATAGCTCAGATTTTATCCATATTGAGCTTACAGATGATGGTGTTGTTTATGACGCCTTTAATAGATTAAGCAAATATTACCCATTTATTGTGTCAATATGCACTAAAATCGGTAAAAAGGAAAACACTGAGGAAATAGAGACAATTAGCTCAAATGAAATTGAGCCAATCGATATCTTCAAGGAATTTTACAAATTTCATTTAGGTGAAATACCAAATGATAAGGTTCTTACATATATTGAAAAAATATTAAATACGGTGAATAACAATGAAGATAAATAAGCCTAAAATTAAATTTATAGAAGAATTATCCTTAATTGAATGCATAAACAATCATGAAATTAAAAATGGAAGTTTCAAGGATGAAACGATTGAAAATAGAATAATAAGTAATTTAACAATAGAGGAATGTATATTTGAAAATATAGTATTTAAAAACTGTATTTTTGAAGATGTAAATCTATTAGATTGTAAATTCATTAATTGTGATCTATCAAATTTAAGATTTGATGACCGTGATATTACAAGAGTATATATATCTAATTCTAAGCTTGTAGGTATATATTATAATGACTGTAACCTAAAGGATATTGAAATATATAAATGTAATTGTAATATGTCAGCCTTTATAGAAGCCAAAATTACTAATATGTACATAGAAAAATCAGATTACAACGAATCATTTTTCAATGAAGTTAAATTTAATAATGTTGAATTTTATGATGTTCATTTTAATGATTCAGAAATATATTCTACATCACTTAAAGATATTGACTTATCTAGCTGTGAATTTGAAAATACAAAATTTGACCTATATAGTGTTAAAGGAATGATTATTGATGACTTTCAAGCTTCAAATTTAATGACATTACTAGGTGTAAAAATTAGGAGGTAACGATGAAAATATTAAAATTAGAATTTCAAGCCTTTGGGCCATTTAAAGATAAAGTGTCTATTGATTTTAATAATTTTACAAATGAAAAAATATTTCTTATTTCCGGCAAAACGGGGAGTGGTAAAACAACTATATTTGACGCTATAAGTTACGTATTATTTGGCAAAATGACTGGCGAATTTCGTACTGACTCAACATGTAGAAGCCAATATGCAGATGTTGATACAGAAACATATGTATTAATGACGTTCGAGAAGAACAATAAAACATATGAGATTAAAAGAAGACCTTCATATTCAGTTCCTAATAGAAAAAAAGCATTAAATCCTGAAATATGTTTAAAAAATATTACAGACGATGCTGTAATATCAACTAGAATTGCTGATGCTAATATAAAGATTACTGATATTATTGGTTTTAAGTATGAACAATTTAAGCAAATTGTAGTACTTCCACAGGGTGAATTCATAAGAATATTAAATTCAAGTTCTAATGAACGCGAAACACTATTAGCGGCAATATTAGATACCACACTATATTCAACTATTAACGATAAAATTAAAGAGCATTTAAAAGAATTATCCTCTAAAATTGAAGGAGTATATAATATTACTAACAATATTCTTTCAAATAATAAGGTAGATACTATTGAAGCGTTAGAACGTAAATATAATGACGCATTAGCTATAAATAATGAATTAAAAATTAAGTTAGACGATAATAGATTAAAAAAAGATACTTTAAATGAAAATATTAATAATATTGAAAATAATAATGAAAATTTAAATAATCTAAATATATATTCAAAGAAGCTAGATGAATTAAGTGTATCTAATCCGACAATTGAAAATGATAGAATATATTTAAATAAGCTTAAAGCATGTAATAATGCATTATCAGCCTATAACCTAATTGAATCAAATAAAAATCTAATCAGTGAAGAAGCTAATAAGCTTGAATCTTATATTCGAGATAAAAATAATCTTGAGTCTGAATATGATAGCTTACCAAAATATAGATTAGAATTAACTAATATTGATTCAAAGCTATCTAAAATTCAAGCTGACATTAAGGAATTTGAAAGAATTTTTAGTTTAACTAAAAGAATAGAAAAATTAGAAAATTTAATTAATGAAAATGAGCATAAACAAAATACATATATCTCTAAAAAGGAAGAATATAATCAATCATTAAAAGAAAAACAAGAAAATCTATCCTTGTTAGAAGCTGATTCAAGTAAATTAGATGAATTAATTGAAGGCTATAAATATGATGATTTTAAAAATGCTGAAAATGAATTCAATAGATATAAAAATAAAAAAGAATTAGACACAAAGCTTAATGAG
>JAZQVB010000088.1:0-13139 GCA_045631605.1 Anaeroplasma sp. | reverse complement strand
TGCTGTGCTTATTTTAAGTAAATCCTTATATCCTTCATTGTTTTTAGCATATAATAAAACCTTAGAATTCATTAAATCATCATTAACGAATGTATATTCTAAGCCTATAATAGGCTTTATATTATTAGCCTTACATTTCTTATAAAATTTATAATTACCGTATAAATTACTATCTGTAATCGTTAAAAAGTCAAATGAGTATTTTTTAGCCATTTGAATATAATCATCTAAACGATTTACATTAGCTAAAATGTTATATTCAGTTTGACCGTACAAAAATCCTCGCATTTTACTTCACCCAGTAATTATTATAATTCATTTAGAGCTAATTTTAAATGCTTTTATGCTTTTTTCTAATTACAAAGTAATAAAGTATAAAGAATACCAATGCTAGTATAATGGCTAACATAATACACGATGTTATTAGTAATGGTAAATTATAATTTGAGATTAATGAATTATTTTCTACAACTATTTTAAAAGTAATAGTTTCGCTTAATCCAGATGAATTTACTGCATATGCCGTTGCATAATAAATTCCTTCCTTAGAGTAATTTACATTACTATCATCTATAACAAGTGATTCCCTTATATTTTTATCAGATGGATCAACAACATCTATATAATCATATAAATTAATATTCTCATCAATTTTAATTGTTATATCAGCCACATTAATAACTGGCTTAATTTTCGAAATCAAGGTAGCCTCTATTATTTCATCTGTAATATAATATCCATCACTATATGTATACCAAATATGATAAATACCCACTCTATTTTCTAAATTATGAGTTATATTTAAATTGTCATAATCTATTACTGAATTATCATTTATAGTCATAATATATTTTTGAAAATCAAATGCTTCAAAATCCTCTAGATAATCTAATATAACCTTATTAGCTGATAATACAATTTGAGGCTTCTCATCATCTATTATTTCTATATTAATTGTATATTCAGCTCTTTGATTAGAGCTATTAATAACCCAAACAGTATAGTCATATGCTATAACCTTAGATGTATCGATAATTGGATAATTAATTTTATTACTTATATCGCCATCAATTACATCGCTCGCTGTAAAATAACTAGATATATCTACTACTGAATTTAATGGCAATACTAATGAATTTCCTGGAACTTTAAAATATATTTCAGGCAATGCATTTTCAAATACATTAACATTGAATTCCTTAATGGTATAATTATTTAAGTTATCTATAACCTTTGCAGTAACTATATAATCGCCTATAACATTTAAATCAATCGAATGTATAAAGCTAATATCACATTCAGAATAATTATCATAGGCTATAACATTATCATTCATTAATGTTTTTAATTCCTCAATGCTTGAGCCTCTTTTTATTGATATATAATCACATAATATATCTACATCAGGAGCAACCTTATCCTCAACGATAAAGCTTATTAAGGTTTTATATCCTGTACATGTCCCAGGTGAATATAATGTATTTTCAAAGGCCTTATACCAGACGGTATATTCTCCTACTACCTGTGTATTTACATCCTTTAAAAAATACAACCAATCACCTTCATATGAATAGGTAACTACTGCGTCATTAAGTAAATTACCATCCTTATACAAATAAGCCTTAGGTATTTCCTTATAATCATCTAATGAGCTTCCTACAGGCACATGAACCGTAGTGTTTGTCCATACAAATTTCCAGGTTGCTGCTGAAGTGCTTAAGGAATAAATAATAGGTAGAAACAATAATGCAAAAATAAATATTAGCTTTTTCATTATATGATCCTCATATTACTAAATCTCAAATAAGCTTCAGAAAACATTTTATATTTACCACTAATAAGACATAAGTTTGATAATTCATTAAAAAAATATTTTATTAAATATAATTCCTTAGTTTTATATAGTGTTGGTATTGCTATATCTAAAATGAAATCTATTTTAGCATTGTTGTCAGTTAAAACATAATATTTTATTAGTAAATAATCGCAATCTAAGGAATATACATTAGACTGAATACCTGACACAAATTCAGAAGCGTCATTTTTATTTTGATTAATACGTTTTACATTTAAGCAAAATTCATTAAGCTTAGAATCACTATAATCGTTATATTTTATTTTTTCGTTATTAAAAAGCTTATTCATAAAGCTTAACGATTGAATATATTTAGAATTTTTAATAACCTGAATAAGCTCATCATAATGTGTGAATGATTTATTCTTTATTAAATAAATACATAATATATAATTTAAATACTCTATTTTATCATATTCACCATATTTGATTAACGAATTTAACGCCCTATTATATTCAACTAACGTATCAATTCTATTCATTGCATAATTACAATAAAATATATATTGATTTCTTAATATTCTTAGCTCCTTAGGCATTTGTTCAAAATTTAGTGTTCTTAAACACTCTAATGCTTCGCTAAATTCATAGCTATAGAATAAAAATATACTTGAGAATAGACCAAATATATATAAATCAAAATCCGTCATACTTGGAACTAAGGCTAATAGCTCGACATATAACGCATTTGCCTCATACAAGCTTTTAGTATATACATAGTAAATAAACGTTATTAATCTAAATCTGTAATTTGTAAATCCGATTGATTTATTATAACAATCAATTAGCTTGCTTTTTTTATCCTCATAAAATAAAACCGATGTTGTAATTAATAATTCCTTAGATTTCAATAATAATTCAATCTTATCATCCGATAAATCTAATTTAGTACAGATTTCACGTACATATGCTCTATTGGGATGTATTTTATTGTTTTCTATTTTGGATAAATATGATACTGAACATGTTTTATAGGCAACGCCATTTAATGTTCTTGATAGTGCTATTCTTCTATTTCTTAGCTCAACACCTATTACAGCATACGTATCCTCCTCTTTATTTTGTCGTTTTTTAATTTCTTGTACAACCTTTGTCTTCATATTAGACTGCACCTCTTTTCGTATTATAGTTAGATATTTAATTTAAAAATATCTACAATTTTAGTAATAAAAATTACTATTTAATTATAATTATAAAAACGAAAAATA
This sequence comes from Anaeroplasma sp., assembly GCA_045631605.1. Taxonomy (GTDB): domain Bacteria; phylum Bacillota_I; class Bacilli_A; order Acholeplasmatales; family Anaeroplasmataceae; genus Anaeroplasma. The sequence continues at coordinate 10,076 of JAZQVB010000088.1, read as the reverse complement.
GTTTTGTAAATAAAAACAATGGTTGATATAAAATCGCAATTGACTTTTAAAAAAGCTTGATTTTAAGCCATTTTTTATAAAATTTATTTATATAAAATCAAACAAGAAAATGAGTATATTTGCTCCCCATTCACCTCAAAATTACTAACCTGATAATGTAGCTCTACTACCTCTATAGGGGCTTGTAAAAATTTGTTTATTTCTATTTCTAGGTCCTTTTCATGCTCACAATCAAAAATCTTAACCTTCATATTATCACCATTACAATTTTATGCTGATATAAAGAAAAAAAGCGTCTTATTTTGACGCTTTGCCTTTATATTTACAATATGAAATTAAAGTACATTCACTGCATTTAGGATTTACTGCCGTACAATGATATCTACCGAACAGCAGCATTAAATGATGTGCTTCTATCCAATCTTCCTTAGGAATATATTTTTTTAGTGCTTCCTCAGCCTCTAAAACAGTCCCTGTCTTTTTTACATATCCTAATCTTATGCTTACTCTATGTAAATGTGTATCAACAGGCATAGCTGGAATACCAAAGCCTACAGCTAATACAACGCTAGCTGTTTTCCTTCCAACGCCTGGAAGTGTTATTAGCTCCTCAAGTGTATCAGGAACAATACCATTAAATCTATTATTAAGTTCAAAGGCTAATTGAATAATATTTTTAGCCTTATTATTAGCTAATCCAATACTTTTAATTATGTTCCTAACATCATTAATATCTGCATCCTGTAATGCTTGTGGATTGGGATATTCACTAAATAATTTAGGAGTAACCAAGTTTACTCTTTTATCAGTTGTTTGAGCCGATAGCATTACTGCACATAAAAGCTCAAATGTATTTTTAAAATCAAGCTCACATTGAGGATTTTCAATTAATAATCTTAAATTATCAACAATATCTTTGGAAACTATCTTATTCATTATTTAATTGATTTCATGAAATTCTTTAAGAATTCAGGAGCACCGGTATCATCTACAGCTGGTGCTTCCTTTTTAGATAAGGCTTGAGCAATTCCTTTGATTGTTATAACCTTATTTCCTTTTTGTAGCTTAGATATTGCTAGTTCAAAATCATTAATGTTATATTTATCCTCTGTAACTAGGCTTGATATAATATCAAGCTCCTGTGATGTTAAAATTCTATTAACCTTACTTGAAATAAGCTTAGTTATTAAAAACATATCATCGTGAGAAATCTCAATTTTATTATCGATTATAGCTTCACATTTATTAAAGAATCCATCTAATGTTATTGTTTCTTCTCCTAAGCCACAATCATATGTAATAAATATTTCATATATTCCCTTTTCAATTAATGATGATAATGTGTTTTGAATTTTATCTATTGTCATATTAAGATTATCTGATAAATCATTCATATCCACTCTTTTATTTTCTTTAAATTTATCAAGTATTCTGATTAATACTATTGCCTCTTCACATGATAAGGATAACTTTTTAGAATTTTCCAAAATGAATTTTTGGTATTCAAAATATCCTAATTCATATAATCTTTTTATCACAAACAATCAACTCCTCGAGTTTTATTTTTAATCCTTCTAAATATGCATCATAATTAATAATTTCATGCTTAATAGTTATTCTTTCATTATTAGAAGTAAAAATTATTTCATGCTTTGCAGTAGCGTGTGGCAATCTTATAGATTGAATTTTATTTTCATCTACATCTAAATATTTAGCTAATAATTTAGATGTCCCACTTGGTGCATCTAATTTAGTTGATGCGTGAATTTCTATAAAATCCTTAAGCTCATAATATGGCTTAATGATATTAATGATATTCTTAAAAATCTCAATACCCTTTGCGTAATTACACGACCAATAAAATTTATTAGATCTAGATTTTAAATCCTGAATAACCTCGTCATTATAGCCTGTAGTGCCGCTTATTACTATTTTATTTAATTCTACTGCATAATATAATTCATCTATCGCTGATGGACTAGAAAAGTCTACTACGATATCAAATTTCTTTATATCAAATAATGTTTTATAGGTTTTAATAAATTTATGGGGAAATTTGTCAACACCTATAATTTCATATGAATTCTTAAAAAATTCATATACCTTATTTCCCATTTTACCGTTAATACCTATAATGACCATAATCATACTATCACCATTATAGTATACGTAGGAATCTAATTTTTGTTAATTTTTTGCTTCCTTATCAAGTGCATTTTTAGCTGCTTGCTGTTGAGCCTCTTTTTTTGTTTTACCAATTCCACGCCCCATTAGAATTTCATCCATATATACAACAGCCTCAAATAGCTTATTATTGGCAGGACCTTCCTCACGAACAATCTCGTATCTAATTGTTCTTTTTTCGCTTTGAAGCTTTTCTTGTAATAATGATTTATAATCCTTTTGCTTAACAACAGAATCTAAATAAGGAATCATTAATCTTTCTACAACCTTATATACTGTATCAAAATTACTGTCTAAAAATATTGCACCTAATAAAGCCTCTACAGCATCGGCAATTATTGCAGGTCGTTCTCTACCTCCAGTTATTTCCTCACCCTTACCTAAATATAGATATTTAGAAAGTTTTATTTTATCAGCATATAAAACTAATGCTGGCTCACATACAGCCTTAGCTCTAGTTTTAGTTAAAACACCCTCATCTAAATCAATAATAGAATATAAATGCTTAGACATAGATAGCTCTAATACAGCGTCTCCTAAAAACTCCATACGCTCATTACATTCTAAATTATGCTCATTTGCATATGATGAATGTGTTAATGCTAATTGAAGTAATGATTTATCTTTGAATTTATATCCAATTATAGTTTCAAGCTCAGCTAAATTATTCATTTTTAGGATCCTCATTTTTTTCAAGTACTTCTACAACCTTATTTATAATTTCTGATTTAACCATTTGTCTAACCTGCTTAATAGCATTACTAAATGCGTATCCATCAGAATTACCATGGGCCTTAACAACAGGCTTACCAATACCAAAGATCATAGCTCCACCAACCTCAGATGCATCCATACGCTTAGCAAATTTCTTTAATGCTTTGCGAGTGAATAAATATCCTATCTTAGCAGCAAATGAACCCTTAATTTCTTGCTTAAGCATCTTACCCATAGTCTTAGCAGTACCCTCCATAGACTTCATACAGATATTACCGCCATAGCCCTCTGTAACAACGATATCAGCTGGACATGCAACTATTTCATTAGGCTCTACATTACCATAGAAATTAATACCCTCTAAATCCTTTAAATAATAGTATGCATCCTTATCAAGCTGTCTTCCCTTACCAGGCTCAGAGCCAATATTAAGATAACCAACCTTAGGATCCTTAACGCCTAAAATTTCTTTAGAAACTATAGTTGCAAAAACAGCAAATTGTCCTAAATGCTCAGGGCGTAATTCAACGTTAGCACCAACATCTAATAATAATCTAGGATTACCATCTAAATTTGGAATTAATGGACATAAAGCAACTCTTTCCATTTGCTTAAGTCTTCTAATTATTAGGTGTGCAGCAATAACTACACATTGTGTAGGGCCAGATGTAACTACCGCATCAACCTCTCCATTCTTTGCAGCATACATTGCCTTACAAAGTGATGTTTCCTTACCATGTCTTACAGCTCTTACAGGGTCCTTTTCACCCATATCCATAACCTCTTCTGTATGAACTATACTAATTCTTGTTGAGTCAGTTAGAAGTGGTTTAATTTTATTTTCATCTCCATATAATACTATCTCTATATCATCAAACATAGAAACTGCACGCATTGCACCAGGTACAGTAGCTTCAACGCCTTTGTCTCCGCCATTCGCATCAATACCAATTTTTATCATATTAATACCTCCAAAACTTAATTAATATTTTATCATTTATATATATATAAAACTAGTTTATTTTTCTTTTTTGTGTTTTATTTTCTATTACTATACCATCAAAAATAGAATTTTGTAATTCTTTTTTCAAAAATTTCTTAATGTAAATACTTGCATCATTTTTAGCACACTCCCAAATTCTTAAATCTGCATCAAAATCAGCATATTCAAGTGGAGCGTAGCCGCTTTGGGCATTACCTAAATAATCACCTGGCCCCCTTAGTCTAAAATCAGCCTCAGCAATCTCAAATCCATCTGTAGTGCCCTCTAATGCCTTTAATCTAGGATTATTAGTATCACTACATACAAGCGCACAAAACGCTTGTAAATCTGATCTACCAACTCTACCACGAAGCTGATGAAGCTGAGCTAATCCAAAGCATTCAGCATTAAAGATTGTCATAATAGTGGCATTCTTAACATTAACACCTACCTCTATTACAGTAGTACTTATTAATACATTAATATGACCCTTATAGAATTCATCCATTACTGCATTCTTTTCCTTAGGTGTCATTTTACCATACACAATACCTATTTTAGCATTTTGAACATTATCCTTAATTAAATCATGTGCCTCTTGAATATCCACTCTATCAATAAGCTCGTTTTCATTTACTAAAGGTACAACAACATATGCTTGCTCCCTTTGGGCAATATGATTCTCAATTGATTTCAATAATCCATTTATATTATTTTTATGTATAATCTTAGTTATAACGGATTTTCTACCCGCTGGCATTGTTTTAATTGATGAAATATCTAAATCACCAAACATAGTTAATCCTAACGATCTAGGAATAGGTGTAGCAGTTAAATATAATGCATCAACATGAGGGAATTTCTCAATTAGCTTAGCTCTTTGCTTAACACCAAATCGATGCTGCTCATCTATAATTACTAATCCTAATTTATTAAAAATAACCTTATCCTCTAAAAGAGAATGTGTACCAATTAAAATAGATATTTTGTTATTACTTAACTTATATAAAATCTCCTCTTTATCACTTTTTTTAGTGCTAGAGGTTAATAGCGCAACATTACAATTAAAATCATTTAAAAGCTCGCTAGCAAGCTTATATTGCTGATTAGCAAGTATTTCTGTTGGAACCATTATTGCAGCCTGATATCCACTATTTACAGCCATTAGTGCTGATATAATTGATACTATACTTTTTCCACAGCCAACATCACCCTGAACTAATCTATTCATTGTATAATTAGCCATCAAATCTTTTTTAATGCTTACAATTGTATTCAGCTGATCCTCTGTAAGCTTAAATGATAAGGAGCTAATAAATCTATTAATTTCATTGTCATTTATTACCTTTGGAGTCTTTAAATCTAAATATCTAGTATTTCTTAATAGCTCCATTCTTATGGCATACCAGAAGAATTCCTCGTATTTTCTTCTTCTATATATTTGCTTAACATCATCACTATTAGATGGAAAATGTGATAAATAAATATATCTATTAATATCAAACAGCTTATATTTATCTAATAATTCCATTGGTAAGGTTTCACCAATGTAAATATTATTATCAAATAAAGCTTTAACAGCCTTGCGTAAAATTGCATTGGTAATATTATCTATTTTATAATCACAATCAACCTTACTGATAAAATCATTAAAAAACATTTTCTTTACATGAAATTCAGATGCCTCAGTTTTATATTTGCCATAAAGCATTACCTTAGTATTTTTAAAAAGCTTATATCTTAAATAATCAGAAGAGAAATATATACATTTTACTTTTTGATTATTAATTAACGCTGTAAAAACTATCGCATTAACATTCTTGCGATACTTAATGAAATAAGGGGTATTTGTTATAATAGCTTCAACTGTTGTATATTGGTCTTCAAATAACAAATCCGGTCTTAGCTCATATATATTATAGCTTTTAGGAAATAGATATAATAAATCATTTAAGGTATAAATATTATTCTTATTTAGCTCTAATTCAGTTTTAGGACCAATGCCTTTAATATCTCTTAGCTTCATAACACACCTCCTTTAGTAAATTAATTATATCACGATTTATCATTAATTGATATTTATTTTAAATAATAAAGGCCCACAATAGTGGGCCATCACTTATTATTCGATTGCAATAATATAAGAATAAATTCCTTGCTTACCTTCAATGATTTCAACATCAAGGTCAGAATTATATTCTAAACATAAATCCTCTAAAGATTCCATAGCTTCCTTAGTAACATCGCTACCACAGAAGAATGTAACCATCTCTGAATCCTCAGTAATTGTCTTTGCTAATAATTCCTTTAATGCGTCTTCAACCTTTGGTGTAGAAACAACAATTTCACCATCTGAAATACCCATATAATCACCTGAAGTAATCTTTACTCCACCGATTTCAGTATCTCTAATTGAATATGTAATTTCACCTGAAGTTACATTGCCAATTTGTTCTTGCATTGCTTCTAAATTTTCTTCCATTGATGCATCTGGATTATAGTTAATTAATGATACATAGCCTTGAGCAATTGTCTTAGCCTTGATTACCTCAACACGTGAATCAGTAATCATGCTTGCAGCTTGCTTTGCAGCCATAACAACGTTACCGTTATTTGGAATGATAATTACATTATCAGCATTAACTGCCTTTATAGCCTCAACGAATGCTTCTGTTGAAGGGTTCATAGTTTGACCACCTTCAATAACGTAGTCAACACCTAAATCCTTAAATGTTTGAATAATACCATCACCGAAGCATGCTGCAATTAAAGCAAACTTCTTTCTTGGTGCAGCCTTAACCTCTTCAGTCTTAGCTGGTGTATCTTGTAAATTAGAATGCTGTAATCTCATGTTTTCAATCTTTAATGTTACAAATTCACCTTGCTTTTGAGCAATTTCTAATACTCTACCAGGTCTATTTGTATGAACATGAACCTTAACGATATTCTCATCTCTTACAACTACTAATGAATCACCTAATAATGATAAAGCTGCCTTTAAATCCTTTTCTTCAAAATTTTCAGGCTTCTTTAAATCAATAATAAATTCTGTACAATAGCCGAACTTAATATCCGCATCATATGCTTGAGCAGCACTATTAGTTCCCTTTAATGAATCATCATTAACCTCAAGGATTTCTCCATTAAGTGCCATCATCATACCTTCTACTATTTTTAAAAATCCTGCTCCACCTGAATCTACTACGCCAGCTTCCTTTAATACTGGTAATAAATTTGGTGTATTATCTAATGACTTTTTAGCTTCATTAATGTAATAAGCTAAAAGCTCATCAATTGTTTTAAATGTGCTTAATGCTGCGCTTGTATTTTCTGCAGCTTCTCTAACAACAGTTAGAATTGTACCCTCAATTGGCTCCATAACTGCCTTATATGCAATCTTGCATCCTGATTCAAGGCAAGACATAAATTCTTCAACTGTTAAATAATTATGAGGAATATTTTGAATACCAACATATAAACCTCTGAAAAATTGTGATAGGATAACACCTGAGTTACCTCTAGCTCCCATTAATGTACCTCTAGATAAAACCTTAGCACATTCAATGATTGAGCTTGATTCACAATTTGATAATTCTCTAATACCTGATGTAGCTGTCATTGACATATTTGTACCTGTATCTCCATCTGGAACAGGGAATACATTTAATTGGTCAATTTCTGCTTGATTATTTCTTAAATTAATAGCTCCGTTTGTTACCATCTTTTTAAAAAGTGCAACATCAATACTACTAACACCCATGGTAAACCTCCTGATAAAAATATATATGATTATATAGACCTAGTCTATCTTTTATTTATCTCTAAATAAGTTGTAATGATTTTTACTAAAACCATCAAAAAGCCATAATCTACTATTTTCAGCCCCCTAATATATCTTTTTTCAATCCTTGCTTATTATAACATTTATTATAATAAATGCAAACATATTATCCCTATACGTACTATTTATATCACTTTTCAACACAAATGTCAAATTTTTCTAAGTTTAAAGACTTTTAAAAGGCTTTTTTTCACGATTTTTAATTTATTTTTCACATTTTTCAAAAAAAACTTGATTATTTATTCAACTTAATGTATACTTTAAAGGCTGAATGCAATATTTTCGTCTAAGGAGGTAAAGACAATGGCAAAGTGTTATATCACTGGTAAAACAACTGTTACTGGTAACAAGAGATCTCATGCTTTAAATGCTACTCGTCGTACTTGGAAGGCTAACTTACAAACAGTACGTATCAAGGATGAAAACGGAAATGTTAAGAAAGTTAAGATTTCTGCAAGAGCTTTAAAGAAGGGCAACATCGAAAGAGCTTAATTAAATAGCTTAAAATTATTACGCATCTAACTGGCCAAGCCAGTTTTTTTGCTTTTTATAGGACAAAAATGGTAGAACATCTGTTCTACCTTTTATGCTTATATATTCTATTGAAAATTATACTAAAAAGCTTGGGAAGCCACAAAACATAAATCTTCATAAAATCACCTTAGCCCTAGTATAATATATGATTATTGATTAGCGAATATTCTTAAGCTTTGTTAAATTTTCCTTAGGATTTACTGCATTAAGAACATAAGAGCCACTTACAGCTAAATCAACATATTCATCAATGTATGCTGCTGTAATATTGTTAATACCACCATCAATATTAATTAAGTAATTATAATTATTAGTCTCTCTTAATTCCTTTAGCTTTTTAACCTTATCTACGCTTTGAGGCATAAACTTTTGACCACCAAATCCAGGCTCAACTGACATTACTAAAACCATATCTACATATGGTAAATATTTTTCAATTTCCTCTACTGACGTACCTGGTTTAATTGAAATACCAGCCTTTACATTTTGACTATGAATTTGATTTATAACCTCTAATACATCACAATCAGCCTCTACATGAAATGTAATGTATTGGCTACCTGCCTTAGCAAATTGCTCAATATAATTTTGAGGATGATTAATCATAAGATGTGTATCAAATGGCTTTGTTGTAAGCTTTCTTAATGAGCTAATAAATGCATAGCCAAATGAAATATTCGGAACGAATTCTCCATCCATTACATCCATATGGATATAATCAATATCATCAAGAATTGGCGCTAAGCTTTGCTCTACATTTGCATAATCTACTGTTAAAATTGATAATGATACCTTCATATTACTTCTCCTCAATCATTTTATATATTTTTAAATAGCTTTCATATCTACTCTTTAATATCTCGCCATTTTCAGCTGCTTCCTTTATTCCACAGCCTTTTATATTTTCTGTATGATTACAATCCTTAAATCTACAATTTATTCCTTTAAAATCCTCAAATAAGCCTGACAGCTCATGCTTTTCTATACCTAAAACATCTAGCTTAGAAAATCCTGGAGTATCTCCGATAAAGCCATTTTTATATATGTACAAATTTGTTTCTCTTGTCGTATGCTTACCACGACCTAATGCCTGTGATATTTCTTGAGTTTTTAAATCGAAATTAGGAAGTATAGCGTTAATTAATGTTGATTTACCAGCACCTGTTTGACCTGATAGAACTGTGATCTTATTATCTAATGCCTCTTTAACTAAATCAACACCCTCTCCAGTTTTACTATTTACATAAAGTACTGGATATCCCATGCTCTCATAATATTTCATTTTTTCCTTTAATTCAGCAAGCTCCTCTTCTGTCAGCTTGTCAATTTTTGATATTACAATACAAGGAGTAATATTTTGTCTTAAAATATTTACTATAAATAAATCTAATAAATAAAATGAAAAATCAGGCTCCTTTGCCGCAAACACTAAAAGTATTTGATCGACATTTGCGATATCTGGTCTTATCATTTCATTTTTTCTTTCCTCATAATGATCTATCATATCATTTTCAATAAATACAGTATCTCCTACCTTAGGTGAATTTTTAACAGTAGTTAATACAGCCTTTTTACTTTGCGATTTTTTGTTTACTACCATTTGCTTTTCACTTCTAAGCTTACCACGTGCCTTTACCGAAATGATTTCATTATTTTCAAGTAAGACCTTATATACTCCGCCATTTAGATTTATAACTTTCCCTTTTTCCATAATACCTCAGCTAGTTAAATAAATAATATATTTAGAATTAGTATAATCATATACGATTCCTACAATTATATTAGATTCAAAAGAATCTACATCAATTATATCATAATTAT
>JAZQVB010000087.1:0-2184 GCA_045631605.1 Anaeroplasma sp. | reverse complement strand
GAGTGATGATTATAATGAATTAAAATTCTTTGACAATATTAAAGGAAAGGATCTTTTAATATTAAATAAAATAGAAGATATTTCTAAATGCATAAATGATAAAATTACACTTCAAAATGAAGTTGGCCTACAAATGGATTTCATTATTATAGATGTAAGATTTTTAGATAGTGTTTGTATAGCTCCGATACTGCCATTACTAGGTAAGGGCGGTTATATCTATACTATTTTAAAAGAAAAAGATGGCAAATTGTATTTGTGTAATGAATAGTCTTAGAAGCAATCAACAAGTAATGAAAAAAATGAAAAATATTTATAAAAACATTTGACACTTGCATAAAGATATAATATAATTATGCTGTTGTAACATGCACCACTTAGAACGGGTCTTAAATGAATGAAAATTCTACCCTAATAGTGTGTCTTAAAAAATAACAAGGAGGTAATATGACATGTATGCAATTGTAGAAACTGGTGGAAAGCAAGTTAAGGTTGAAGTTGGTCAAGCTATCTATGTTGAGAAGTTAGAAGTAGCTGAAGGCGAAACTTATACTTTCGATAAGGTTTTATTAGTATCTGGTGAAGAAACTAAGGTAGGTGCACCATACGTTGAAGGTGCTACTGTAGCTGCTAAGTGCGAAAAGCAAGGAAGAGGAAAGAAGATCATCGTTTTCAAGTACCGTCCTAAGAAGCATTCTCGTACTAAGAAGGGTCATCGTCAATCATATACTAAGTTAGTAATTGAAGCAATTAACGCTTAATTATAATGACCATATATAGTATTAAATATAACAAGAATGAAGCTCTGTGTGAGGTTAAAGGACATAGTGGTTATGCCCAAAGTGGTTATGATATAGTATGTGCATCAATCTCAACAGCGTGTATTATGACTGCTAATCTAATAGACAAACTAGATTTACGTTACAACATTTTAGACTTGGTTTGTGAAGAAGGATATTTTAGATTACAGGTAAATGTTACTGATAGTGTTGTTAGAAATATATTTTCTAATTTAGAAGAAACACTTGAAAGTATTTGCAAGCAATATCCTAAATATTTAAAAATGAAGAACTAGGAGGATTCTAATATGTTATTAAAGCTTAATATCCAATTATTCGCATCAAAGAAGGGTGTAGGTTCTACTAAGAATGGTCGTGACTCTGAAGCTAAGCGTTTAGGCGCTAAGGTTAGTGATGGCCAAATCGTAACTGCAGGTTCTATTTTATATCGTCAAAGAGGTACAAAATTTTTCCCAGGTAACAATGTAGGACGCGGTGGAGATGATACTTTATTTGCTACAGTAACTGGTACTGTAAAGTTCGAACGTAAAGGACGCGACAAGAAGCAAATTTCTGTTTATCCAATTGCTGAATAATTAGTTTATTATGCCCAAAATTAGTAGTTTTGGGCATTTTTTTAAGAAGTTTCACAGGAGGTGTTTCTGTATGTTTATAGATCAAGCTAAGATGGAAATTGAGGCTGGTAAGGGTGGCGACGGTATAGTTGCTTACCGTAGAGAATTAAAGGTTGAACGCGGTGGTCCATTTGGTGGTTCAGGTGGAAATGGTGGTTCGATCATTTTCAGAGGTAGTGAGGGTATGTCTACACTACTAGATTTAAAATATAATAAGGTTTTAAAGGGTAATCCAGGAGAAAAGGGTAGAAATAAGGGCCAATATGGTGCTTGTGCTGAGGATACAATTATATGTGTTCCTGTAGGAACTACTATTTTTGATGATACTACAAATAAGGTAATCGGAGATATCACTAGACACAATCAAGAGGTTGTTGTTGCAAAGGGTGGTAGAGGTGGACGTGGTAACATGGCATTTGCTAATGGTACTTTAAAATGTCCTGATTTCTGTGAAAAGGGAGAACCAGGTGAGAAGAAATATATTCGTTGTGAATTAAGAGTTCTTGCTGACTGTGGCCTTGTAGGTTTCCCAAGCGTAGGAAAATCAACATTAATTTCTGCTGTTTCGGCTGCTAGACCTAAGATTGCTGCTTATCACTTTACTACATTAGTACCTAATTTAGGTATGGTTAGATTAGACGATGGTAGAGATTTTGTTATGGCTGACCTTCCAGGTATTATTGAGGGGGCACATCAAGGTGCAGGCTTAGGATTACAATTCTTAAGACATATAGAGCGTTGTAAGGTTATCGTTCACATCATTGATATGG
>JAZQVB010000086.1:0-4746 GCA_045631605.1 Anaeroplasma sp. | reverse complement strand
AATTTAATATATATTTAAATATCATTGATAGAAATAAGCATTTAAATGTATTTAAAAAGTCTTTAGTGTTATTTATACATGAATATTCAAATTCAAATTTTAATTTAATTAGTAAAAAAATATGGAAGTTTAGGTGTAAGGTATGTTTAATGAACTTAGGTATAACTCATTAGATGAATCTAGAAGAAAAATATATAGAAGAATATATTCTATGCTAACCATTAGGGAGCGTAGAATATATTTAATGGGTGGCTTAAATATAGAGGAGCTATTTAAAATATATTTTGATATTTTATATGATCATCCTGAATTCTTCTACATTAGATCTAGTGTATCTGCAAGCTATAGTAGCACAAGCACATACATTGATGTTGAATATATTTATGACAAGGCTGAAATAGATAGAAGACAACGTATAATGAATGAGGAAATTGAGAAAATTAAAAAATATATTGGTAAATATAATAACGAGGAATATGTTGTTTATAAGGTATCAGAATATATAGCTAAGAAAACATCATATGCGATTGACCATAAATATAACCAAAACGCATCAGCTGTTTTAGTTAATGGTATTGCTCAATGCTCAGGATATTCTCAAGCCCTAAAATATGTTTTAGATATTTTAGGAATTGAGTGCCACATTGTATTAGGTGATGCTGATGGCGGTGATGGCTCTGGCTATGGAGCTCATGCTTGGAATATGGTTAAGGTTAACGGTAAATATTATCATATGGATATTACATTCTGGGATGGTTATAATGGTAATAGCTTACTTTTAAATCATAAGGTATATTTATTTTATCCAGATGATATGATTAAAGGTAATCATAGATGGGATTCATTATATCCTAAATGTACGGCAACAGATTTATACAAGGCTGTTACTACTGGAGGTATAAAGGGTAGGTCTTCAGGTAAGGCTAAGGAGAAGAAAACAGATGCTCCAAAGAAGGCTGAGCCTAAGGATGATAAGCCTAAAAAAGAGGATAAGGCCCCTAAGTTTGATGCATCTAAGGTAACGGCTAGTGATAGCTTCCGTGCTGTTGTTATAAATGCCCTAAAGGCTAATACAAAGGAAATAGTTGTTGATAATTATTGGGGATATAATAAGGATACAGTTGATTCGGATGTTAGATATGCTGGAATTATGTGTATGAAGGCATTTACATGGGACGTTGAGGTTGGAAGTAAGATAAAGGTTAAAATTACTTATAAAGGAAGATGATTATGTCTAAGGGTAGAAAAGCAGTTGAGGCAGTAGGTATTTTAATGGGTGGTATAGGTGGAGCGACTGTTGCCGCCTTCATTGAGGTTTATGATAGAATATTTCCAAGATTCGAAAGACCAGATTATGATTTAAAGCCTGGTATTTATTGTTATGATAGAATTTCTAAGGAATTACCAAGAGAAGAGCTTGATATACCTTCTAAAAAGAATAAGCTACGCGCTTATTATTATAAGCAAGTTGATTCATTAGGATTGGTTGTTGTAGCTCATGGTATGCATTCAGGAGCTGATGATTACTTACCTATAATAAAATATTTATATGATAATAAATTTAATGTATTATCATTTAATTATACTGGTACATATGAATCTGAGGGTGATTCTACAGTAGGTATGTGTCAATCCTTAATAGATTTAGATAATGTTATTGAATATATTCAAAAAAATGATGAATTTAAGAATCAAAGCTTATTTTTATTAGGTCATTCTTGGGGAGGATATGCAGTTTCATCTGTTATAGCTCTTAAGAAAAATATTAAGGCTGTAGCCGCTATTGCGCCTATGAATGATGGATATAATATGTTTTTAGAAAAGGGTCAGCAATATGCTGGTAAGGCTGGCTTAATGCCTAAGCCATTCTTTGATGTGTATCAAAAATATTTATTTAGAAAATATACTGAATATAATGGTTTAGTTGGTATTAATTCAGCTGATATTCCTGTCCTTGTTGCTCAAGGTATTGATGATAGGGTAATTACCTTTGATGGTCAATCTATAATGGCTCATAAGGATGAGATAAGTAATCCTAATGTTAAATATTATATTGGAAAGGGTCTTTGTGGAGATCATGATGATATTTGGCATTCTGTAGATAGTATAGTTTATAGGCTTGAATGCGAAAGTGATTTGAAGCTACTTAAGATTCAAAAGGGCGATAGCCTTACTGCTGAAGAGAAAAAGAAATATTATAAAACTGTTGATCACTATAGATATAGTGAGGTTAATAAGGATTTAATGAATCAAATAATTGATTTATTTAAAGAAGCATTGTAGAATATTCTTAAGGAAAAGAGTTGATTTGAATGGGCGATTTTATAACTGAAAAAACAAAATGCGGCAGCTGTGGTAGGGTTTGTCAGCAAAAAACACCTGAGGTTTTTATTACCTTTGGACCATGTGATTTAGATACAAGACCATCTCATCCTGCAAGACAAAATTTACCTTATGAAATTAATATGTGCCCACATTGTGGCTATGTTAATACAAAGCTTGAAAAGAAGATTAAAGGTAGTAAGGATATAATTTTAGAAGAGGATTATATCGCTATTGGTAAAAAGAAATATCCTGAAGCTGCTGAAATGTATTTAAAGGCTGCTTATTTATCAAAGGATAATGAGGATAAATTCTATCACTATTTATCAGCTGCGTGGGCTTTTGATGACGCAGGTGAAGAGGATAATTCTGTTTATGCTAGAACTCAAGCTATAGAAATCGGATTAAAACTTAAAAATCAACCAGATGATTTTTATTTAATACTAGTTGATTTGTATAGAAAGGTTAAGCAATTTAAGGAAGCTAAGGAGCTACTTGATTCTATTGAGGAAAGATTAACGGGTGACCTTAAAGCTGTTGCCAAATTCCAAAAGCACCTAATAAAGAAAAAATCAGCCTTATCATATAACCTAAAGGAAGCTAGAGAATACGAGGGGAAATAAAATCCCCTTTTTATTTTTGGTTGAATAGTATTAATTATAAGCTATTTATTATTGGGTGATGAAAGTGAGTACAATGTTTAAAAGAATGCGTATATGTAGTGTGTGTCATAAGGAATCTAATCAAACTGTAATAGGAAGCACATCTACCTTTGGAGGATGTGATTTAGATACAAGACCAGCACCACTAGCTAGATATTTAATTTCTTCAAGAATTCAAACCTGTCCACATTGTGGCTATACTAATTATGATATATCTAATGAGGTTGAAGGATATGATCGAAAAATAAAGGAAAATGAATATAAGGAATTATTTGAGCTTAAAATTAATAGTCAAGCATTAAGATATTTAAAAATGGGATATGTATTAGATGATGATGAAAGTAAGCTAGATGCCTATTTAAATGCTTGCTGGGTATGTGATGACGCTAAGGATAATGTAGGAGCATTATATACAAGAAATAAGGCTATAGCTTTAATTCTAAGCCTTAAGGATATGCCTTCAGTATATTATTTAATTTTAACTGATTTATATAGAAGAATATCTAATTTTACTGAAGCTAAAAGAATTGCAGAATATTATTTATCTAATTATCAGGACAATGCCTTTATTGCAGAATATCAGCTAAAGCTTATTGAAGCTAAGGATGATAGATGCCATAGCTTAAATGAAATTTAAGTAAAATATAATTTTAAAAAAATTTTTAAAGATTCTGTCTATTATTATATATGAGGAAGTATTTAGGTGTTCCTAAATGCTTTTTTATTTGCAAAAATAATAATGGAGGAAAGAAAAATGGAAAAGAAAATTAATGCAAATTTAACTCATCCACTAGTATTTAGTGCTATTTTTAAGCAAGCAAGATTTGCTAGCTTCTTAATAAATGGCCTAGGAGTATTGGGGACTATTAAGGAGGAAAATGTTACAGTTGAGGATTCAAAGCTTTATAGAAATATAGAGCTATTTGTATCTGATATGGATGTATTAATAAGATTAGAGGACGGTCTTGTTGATATTGAGATGCAAAATCATAAAACAAAGTATGATATGGGAACAAGGCTTGCGACATATCTATCAAATCTAATACAAACACTACAAAAACGAGGCGATGCCTATAACAAAAATAAAGCGTGTGTAATAGGAATATTCAATTATCAGGTATTTAATGATAATCATTATATGAGAGAATTTAAAATTAGATCAGAATATGGTGATACATTATCAGAACATACAATATATATCTTTGAATTGACAAAGAAAGATAAGTGTGATAAAAAGGAAGTAAGGGAGCTATTAGATTTTTTAAGTAAAGAAAAATATGATTACGAGGAGGAATCTGGTATTATGAAGGATATAGCAAAGGAAGTAGAAAAGCTAACTGCAAATGAAAGTTTTTTAATAAGCCTATCAAGATATGAGCTAAAAATGAAGGATTATTATTCTGAAATAGAGGCTCATAAGGAGGAAGCCATTGCTGAAGGTAAAGCTCAAGGACTAGCCCAAGGACTAGCCGAAGGTAAAGCTCAAGGCTTAGTAGAAGGACGTGCAGAAGGGGTAAAAGAAGAAAAGCTTTTAAACGCAAAGAAAATGAAGTCTATGGGATATCCAATAGAGGATATAGTGGAAATAACAGGCTTATCAAAGGAAGAAATAAATAAACTATAAGAAATAGAAAGAGCACAACAATGATATGATACTTCCAAAGTAGACAAAGAAAATAATTAAAAGGAATTGTAATCCAACTATAGGATTTATGACCTCGAGATTATTAAGTCTACTTTGGAGGTATTTTTTTATGAGTAG
>JAZQVB010000085.1:0-1660 GCA_045631605.1 Anaeroplasma sp. | reverse complement strand
ATTCTCTTCTAAAAGATGAATCGCTAATATTTAATCCTAACAAAATATCACGAATTAATGTTTTATTCTTTCATCTTCATGTAATAAAGCTATAAAAAATTCATATTTAATTGTTTTGTCATTATAATATTTATCTCATTTGAACAACAAGTATGTACACCAGCTTTTCTCGAATAATATATATATTATCCTCCCCAGAATTTTGTCAATTCTTTTTTAAAAAAACGAAATCAAATTCAACTAAACAAAAAGAGTAACCCTATCTCATATAATAATCACCATAATTGGTAACTATTATACGAGCTTTTTGGTTACTCTTATCTTACTATTAACAAGCGCTACTTAATATTAGTAAACACCTTTAACAATGTCACCCCATACATAAGATCTTCTAATTTTATCTAAAATAACAATATCTTGGGTACCAACCATTAAAAATTCAATTGAATAACATGCTCCTTTATATGGATCATTTTCTATATTGCATACATCAACAAAATCCAATTTATAATAACTTGGACTTTTCCGAATAAGGCAATTATTATAACCATTTGAATCTGCTTCAAAAACTAAATTAGCGTAATCATATTCATTTAACATTGGATTTTCTTCGTAGTTTACCCATATAGTTTTTTCTATATTATAGTCATAATACCAAAAGCCCTTATATATTTGAATTCCAATCAATTGGTCTTCGTCATCAACAATTATAACCCAATCATCTCTTATTTCCATAGACCAGTTATCCGGCATATATATCGTACCTCCTTTTAGAGGATACGGCATTGGAATTTCTTCCTTATGCCAACCATCATACCTATCAAACCAACCTAAATCATTAATTCCAAACATTATAGAACCAAAAACTAAAATTGTAGAAACGACAGTTGTATAGATGATACCAAAATTTATTAATACACGCTTTTTCATATTAAAGATTCTCCTTATCTATAAAAATAAAATATCGGATTTAAAACAAGTCCAATAACTTCGAAAAGAACTGCATCAAATTCCTCTTTAACACCACTAAGAGATGGTTCGAAAGTTTGCATCCAAGAACCATTTTTACCATGATAGTTACCAAAAGCATAAAGTAAATAATGAACTAATAATTCAACATCTAATCCAGAAACAGATCTAGAACAATCGTTATTGTAGTAATTTTCTTCTAAATATCTAGAATAGATAAAAGATGTCCATAATGAATAATGAGGATTTTTAGAAAAATCAAAATTACAATAACCATAATTTTCCCTATAACCAAAATTAGATTGTATCTTAACTTCATCCCAATTAGCTTCAACTACACCGAAATTACCAATAAATATACCACTTAAGGTCCAGAAAAATGTTTCCTCTTTACTTTTCCCCAATGTTTTAGACGACTCATACGCAGCATTTGCCCCAATAATAGAAGCTCCAAATGGACAAAATATACCAATTATTACTTTACTCCATGCAGGTAAAGCCCAACACCCATTAGGATCATGCTTGTTGACAGAATCATTCTTACAGTAACCATATAAATTCAATCCATTGATATTTCGTGGCTCTAAATATTCAATACTATCTGGTGTTAACCATCTACACCATGATGGATTGTAATATCTAGATTTACAGTAATACATATTAGTTTCACTATCATAATAGTATCCTTTAT
>JAZQVB010000084.1:0-51365 GCA_045631605.1 Anaeroplasma sp. | reverse complement strand
TTTATTTGTTAAAATTAATATTAATTCCTCCCTTATTTTATAAGCTTAAATGTAAATTTGTAACATTTAGGTTTTATAAAAAATATCCATATTTAAAACCTAGTGTAAATAAGCTATTTTAAATTGCAATTTATATAAATAATATGATATAATACATTGGATTATAATAAAGTTTTGGAGGTTTATTATGGAAAATTTAACAGAACAAGAAAGAGTCAGAAGAGCAAAGTTAGAAAAATATATTGAGCTTGGTATTGATCCATTCGGACAAGCTTATGAGGTTACACATAAAAGTAAAGAGATTAAGGACGCTTATGCTGAATTAACTCATGAGGAATTAGAGGAAAAGGATGTTAAGGTATCTGTTGCAGGTAGAATTATGTTCATCCGTAAGATGGGTAAGGCTTCATTCTTCACTATTCAAGATAGAGAAGGTAAAATCCAAATTTATATTCGCAAGGATGATGTTGGAGAGGAAATGTATGACCTATTCAAGATGGCAGATATCGGTGATATCGTTGGTGTTTCTGGTACAGTAATGAAGACTAAGACTGGTGAGATTTCAGTTCACTGTGCTGTTTATACACACCTTGTTAAATCTTTAAGACCATTACCTGAAAAGTTCCATGGCTTAACAGATGTTGAGGAAAGATATCGTAGAAGATACCTAGACCTTATTATGAATGAGGAAGCTAAGCGCGTTGCAATCCAAAGACCTAGAATTATTCGTGCTATGCAAGAATATTTCGATTCTAAGGGCTTTATTGAAGTTGAAACACCTGTATTACAAAACATCCAAGGTGGAGCAACTGCACGTCCATTCATCACTCATCATAACGCATTAGATTCAGACTTCTACCTACGTATTGCTACTGAGCTACATTTAAAAAGATTAATCGTTGGTGGTCTTGAACGTGTATATGAAATTGGTCGCTTATTCCGTAACGAGGGTATGGATAGAACTCATAACCCAGAATTCACAACAGTTGAGCTTTACCAAGCATTTGGTGATTTATCAGATATGATGGAAATTTGTGAAGGTGTAATTAGATTTGCTGCTGGTAAGGTTATTGGTAAGGATGAATTCCAAAATCCATTCAATGTTGAAGGTGAAAAAATTGACATTTCTAAGCCATTTAGAAAGGTTACAATGTGCGAATTAATTAAGGAAGCTACTGGTGTTGATTTCAAGGGTAACAACTATACGCTTGAAGAAGCAATCGCTATTGCTAAGGAGCACAATGTTACAGTTGAAAAGCACTTCACTTTAGGTCACGTTATTAACGCATTCTTCGAAGAATTCTGTGAGGATAAGATTATTCAACCTACATTTGTATGTGGTCACCCAATCGAGATTTCTCCACTTACAAAGAAGGACCCTGAGGATCCAAGATTTGTTCAACGCTTTGAGCTATTCATTGGTGGTAAGGAATTTGCTAACGCATATACTGAGTTAAATGACCCAATTGATCAAAAGGAAAGATTCCTAGACCAATTAAAGGAAAAGGAAAATGGTAACGATGAAGCAAATGAAATGGATGTAGATTTCGTTGAAGCTTTAGAGTATGGTATGGCTCCATGTGGAGGTATCGGTATCGGTATCGATAGATTAATCATTTTCTTAACAGAGTCTACTACTATCAGAGATGTTATCCTATTCCCTCAAATGAAGACAAGATAATATGGAAAACACAATGACAATTTTTGATGACTACGAGTCATGGAAAAATGAAAATTTAGATTTAATTTCTTCTTTAATTAAAAATAAAAGCAAGATGATTGTTAGATTCTCTCCTGTTATTGCAGTAGTTGATTATTTAAATAATGAAAATAAGTTTAGAACTATCTCGGAGGATGAGGAATTAATATTCTCAACAGGATTTGATTATATCTATGATCAATTCCATTTAATAAGCACACTATTAGAATTAAAGTTTAATAATGACTTAAATGAAATGGAGAAATATTCTCAAACAATTAATCTTCTTCTTTATATTAATGAATTCCAAGCTGAGGTATTAAATCTAGATGAGGATTATAAGAGCAATATCAATCTATTAGATGATTTAGAGGAAGCAGTTACTGAATATATTGATAAAAAGGAAAACGCTCCTAATGAATACTTCCTAGTGCTTGATGATATTACAAATAAAATATTTGAACAAAATAATATTGAGGTTCAAACTGTAGATCAAATATTCTATGAAATTGCACTTGAATACCAAATTTACTCTGATGAGGATGATGAGGACGTATTCAACACTGTAATTTCAAACAAAATCAATTCAAAAAAATAAGCTTAGGCATAAAACCTAAGCTTTTTCTTTTACATATTTATTATATTGTTCTTTTAATTTTCCACCAATAATACTTAAATCTCTTGCCCTAGCAATCTCATAGCCATTATTAGTAATATCTGTACAATCATTATTTAAGGCATAAGAAATTTTCGATTTTAAAGCGTTTAAATCATCACCCTTAAGACAATCCACCATATCAGTTAAATAATCAAATGCTCCGATATTTCGTACGATTAAAGGTAGCTTTGCAGCTAACGCTTCAAGTACAACGATACCTTCTGTTTCCTCATAGCTTGGGAATAGGAAGCAATTAGAAATATGAAGCATTTTAATAATTGTCATTTGTGGTACATATCCTGGTAATATAACATTATCGGTTTTATTAGCTATAGCCTTATTAATAATCTTAGTATTCATAAGCTTATTCTTTTTGCCAAACCAAATAAAATTTACATCAGGATATGATTTAGCTAATTCTATAAAATCGTGGAATCCTTTTCTTTCAAACATCCATCCGATTCCTAATACAATTTTTCTATCACCTAAATTAAATTTATTTCTTAATTCTAATTCCTCTTCCTTAGTAACTGTAACATTTGAATATTTATTTAAATCAATACCATTACTAATTGCCTCAACAGGACATGTTACATAGCTATAGGCATCAATTAATCCTTTTGAATATGGTGTGGGAGTAATTATCATATTCGGGCTTGAATAAGTCTTTTTAATTGAATTATAAACAAAAGGCTTAGCTAGCTTCCAAAATGAAAATGAATTTCTAAAATCCTCCTCAGTTGAGTGACCATGAACAATTACAGGTATATTATTCTTTTTACATTTTTTAATTAGCTTGTAGCTTTTTGAAAAATATGTATTAACATGAGCAATATCAAATGGATCATTTTTATTCGTAGTATATTCAATACCATTTAATTCTAAAGCTCTCTTTTGATGCTCAAGAGCTCTACCTATACCACTTTTTTTAATTGCCTTTGCGTTTTCAAAATATAATAATACCTTCATAATACCACCTCGTTAAATCTCAGTAAGATAATTATATCATTTTATAATAAAAAGAAAAGAAAAACCCATTAAGTTTCTTAATGAGTTTCGTTTTCATAATTATTTTACCTTAATTGGATTAATGCTTCCATCAGCATTAGGATGCTCATCTAGGTATTTTCTAATTTCCTCAGGCTTACCAGATTTAATACCTGGCTTACAAGCACTTAAGCTTTCCGCTGCTTGATTAACGATTGCCTCAGCAAAGCCAGCACATCCTGGATAACCACAAGCACCACAGTTTGCGTTTGGAAGGATTGCAGTAATATCCTCTATTCTAGTATCAACCTCTACATAGAATATCTTAGCTGCTATCGCAAGACCTAAGCCTAGGATTAAGCCTAATCCTCCTAATATTATCATAGCCCATACAATTGGTGGCATATTATTTTTCCTCCTTTAATTCTTCTTCTATCTTTTTAAAATCTATCTTTTGTTTTATATCACATTGAGAATTGTTGCATGCACCGCACGCCTCATCATCAATTAATAGATTTTCACAGCCCTTTGGAAGTGGTGTTTTTTTATTAAGTACATATGTTATAAAGAATATACCTACAATACCACATATAACCGCAATGGCTGCAATTAAATATGGATTCATATTAAATTAATCCACTTAAGCCTAGCATAGCCATTGCCATTAATGCTGCAGTGATTAACGCAATTGGAATACCCTTGAAGGCCTTTGGTGTATTAGATGAATCTAAACGATAACGAATTGTAGAGAATATAAATATTACTACCGCGAAGCCGATTGCTGTACCTAAGGCGTTAGCCATTGAATCAATAAAGCCTAAGCCTTGGTCTGTGTTACCTTGTGCAACACCTAAAACCGCACAGTTTGTTGTAATAAGTGGTAAATATACACCTAATGATTTATATAAAGAAGGTGAATATTTCTTAATAATCATTTCAATTAATTGAACGATTGATGCAATTACTAGGATATAAGTAATTGTATCCATAAATGTAATACCTGCAAGCTTTAAAAGCTCATAAATAGGCCAACAAATTAAAGATGCAAGTAGAATAACTGCGATAACCGCAAGACCCATACCTGATGCAGCTGATGTCTTTTTAGATACACCTAGGAAAGGACAGATACCGTAGAATCTTGATAAGATAACGTTATTAATTAGCATGCCATTAACTATAGCAAGTAAAAATGCAATAACAAAGTTCATACTATGCCGCCTCCTTTGCTGCTTGAGCCTCTGCTGCCTTCTTAGCTTGTAATTCAGCAGCCTTTTTAGCCTTTAATTCTTCAATTCTTTTCTTTTCGGCTAATGCTTGCTTTTCTTCTTTATTATTTCTATATGCAGCCATAACTGCTAATACTAAGCCTAATGTTAAGAAGCCGCCAGCTGATTGAACAAATAAGCTAATAGCGTAAGCCTCAGGGAAAATAACTAGGTAAATAGGAGCTTCAGTAATTGGGAAGTACACACCAAATGAAATCATACCTGTACCTAATACCTCTCTAAAGAACGCAATGATACAAATTGCCATAGTAAAGCCGATACCAGTTCCTATTGCATCTACTAAAGAAGCTACAGGACCGTTCTTAGAAGCAAATGCTTCTGCTCTACCTAGGATAATACAGTTAACAACTATTAATGAAATAAATACACCTAAGCTATTATATAAATCAGGTACATATGCTTGACATAGCATTTTAATAATTGTAACGAATGTCGCAATAATTACGATATAACAAGGGATTTTTACTTGTGCAGGAATAATCTTTCTTAATAGAGAAACTAATAAATTAGATCCTAATAATACTAGAATAACTAGCATACCCATACCTAATGCAGCTTCTACTGATTTAGTAGTAGCTAATGTAGGACACATACCTAATAATGATACGAATACTGGGTTTTCTGCAATAATACCAGCTAAGAAGGTTTTAGCTAATGAAGACTTTTTCTTTGCCATATTATTAAGCCCCCCTCTCATCATTTAAGGCAATTAAAACTAATTCCTTAACAGTGTTAGCACCAAATGTTGCTCCACACTTTGTGTTAATAGCATTTAATGAAGCCTCATCTAATGCTGAAATTTCAATATATTCATCATCCTTAGTATAGAAAGAGATAATAATTTTCTCTTCCTTACTTGAAGGATAATTACCTTTAACATGCTCTACTACTGTTGATGCAAATGATTGACCGTTTTCTAAAAATTCTACTTGATATACTGTATCATTAACAATAGCAACCATAATAGTGATTGGTCCATATGCATTCTTACCAGTTGCTGTATATAAATAGCCTAATTCCTCGTTAGCGCTATTTTTAGCAAGAATTACTTCAACTATAGCTGAATCACGACCCTCTAATGATAGTGGATTACCAGAAGCATCCTTATCATAATCAGCAAAAATTGATTTAATTGTTTCTTCCTTTGCTGCGTTTGCATTATTAATGATGGTTTGCTCTGTAAGCATATTAACACCTGCAATTGCAGCTGAACAGAATAATGCAATTAAGCATAATACTAATGCTGTCTTTAAATATTTCATATTAGAACCAACCTCCCATCACTGAAGCTGATACAATACAGCAAATTAACGCAATAATTACTGCAAGAATTGTACATTGCTTCCAAGTATATGTGTTTGGCTTTCCGCGCATAAAGTGATCAATACATGGAGCTAACATGTTACAAATTAAAATAGAGAACGCAACACCCTCAGGATAAGCACCACAAACACGGATTAATGCTGTAATGGCACCTGCAATTGCAGCATATAATAATCTACCATATTTTGTAGTTGGTGATGTAACTGGGTCAGTAATCATAAATACTGCACCAAATAAGATACCGCCAGATAGGATTTGATATAACCACATTTCAGCAATACTTCCACCCTTAATTGCATATTCACTGATACATGCAACTAGCATAATTGTAGCAAAGCTTAATAAATAGCCTAAGAATGCACGTAAATCTGCAGAGCGTCTAACAAATAGATACACAGCACCAACTAAAATTAGAATTGCTGATACCTCGCCCATACAGCCCGGTACATTACCTAAGAATAAATCAATTAATGAATAAGATCCTATATTAGATAATGAATATCCTAGATCACTCTTAATTACTCCAAGAGGTGTAGCACCAATTGCAGCATCAAATGTAACTTGAGCCTTATAAGCATCTGAAATGCTACCACCAAAGCAAATACCTACAAAAATTCTACCTACTGCAGCAGGATTGAAAATATTACTTCCAAGCCCACCAAAAACCATTTTACCAATAAAGATACCAAATGCAGCACCAATAAATACTACATATGGATTACATCCTGCAGGCATTATAAGTGCATAAATTAACGCAGAAATAACTGGTGCAGTAATGTTATTAATTGTATAAACAGACTTTACCTTTTTAAAGCCTTCTTTAGTAAATAATTCTTTAAATTTCATTCCAGATGGCCATTTAATTACCATATGAGAAATTAATTCAATAGCAACCATTGTTACTAATGATATTAAAATAATATAAATAGCAGCCCATCCATTTTGAATCATCGCAAAAATTGTTACTGGTAATAATGCGATAATTACATCTAGCATCATTCTTTTAACTGACACATTTTTACGGATATAAGGTGCTGTTTGTGCAACTAATTTCATACTATACCCCTCCTATTGTGCCAATTTCTTCGCCTTACGGCAATAATCTGTTAAATGAATCTTTGATGTACATGTGTATGAACACATACCACATAAAATACAAGCCTTGATATTTAATGCTCCTTGTAATAATTCCTTATCCTTGTTCTTAACAGCTTGCATGATTTGAACAGGCTGTAATCCCGCTGGACAAGAATATACACATGAACCACATCTTACACATGGCTCTTCAATTTCTTTTTGTTCATTTAAGATAATACAAGATGTACATGTCTTTGTAATAACCGCATCATCTCTTACAAGGTTAGCACCCATCATCGGACCACCAAGGATAAGAACCTTATTTTCATCACCCTTATAGCCATCAGATTTTTCAATTAGCTCTTGTAAGCTCATACCTAATCTTACACGATAGTTTTGTGGTATAGTAATACCATCACCAGTTAACGTAAAGTTACGTTTAACAACTGGCATATTATATCTTACAGCCTTATAAAGACCAACAATTGTTGATACGTTAAATACCATAATACCAAGCTTGGCAGGTAAAACACCAGTAGGAACCTTTACACCTAAGCCTGTTTTAATCATTTCAATTTCCCATCCTTGTGGATAATAATTTCCAACCTTTTTAATTTCTACATTTAAATGTGGGAATCTTGTCTTAGCTACTGTTAAGCAGTCATATAAATCTTGATATTTCTTCTTGATACAAATAACTGTTTTCTTAGCTCCAAAAGCTTGCATAGCATAACTAATACCATTGTAAATACGATACGGGAACTCCATAATTAAACGGTGGTCCGCTGATAAGTATGGCTCACATTCAACCGCATTAATACAAATAGTATCAATTGGATCCTTCGTTTGGAATTTAATATAAGTAGGGAATGAGCTTCCTCCTAATCCTACTAAGGCTGCATCCTTTGTAATTTGAATAAAGTCTTCTCTAGTAAGCTTTGCGATTTCTTCAGGAGTTCTTTCGTAAATAGTTTCACATAAAGTATCCTTCTTATCGTTCTTTACTTGCATAAATTCTACAAGCTTACCACTTCTGTGGAATTTCTTAACAATTCCTACAATTTGACCACTTACTGTAGAGTGAATTGGTTGTTGGAAATATCCACCATCTCTCATACCTAGTAATTGACCAACCTTAACATAATCGCCAACCTTAGCGTATACCTCTGATTTACTACATCTAGCATTTGTAATTCCGATATAAACATAATCTGGGTCAACACATCTAATTGTAGGTAAACTTACAGTAAGCTTTCTAATGTTCGCAATTTCTTTTGTTTTAGCAATCATTATTACACCTCATTTTTTCTTTTTTCAAATAACTCTTAAAATAAACTCTCTCTTTTTTATAGATAAGGATGCTTAAGCATAAGCTCCTCAACTTCTTTTTTAATTCTTTGAAGAATTTCTTCATTATCCTTGTTTCTTAAAGCTTCATTAATCCAATTAGCTACCTTAACCATTTCTGCTTCCTTAAAACCTCTTGTAGTAACTGCAGCAGTACCAAGTCTTACACCTGATGTAATAGTAGGCTTTTGTGTATCATTTGGAATAGCATTTTTATTACATGTAATATTAACTGAATGTAATATATTTTCAGCCTTTTTGCCTGTAACACCTACACTACCATAAATATCAACTAAGATTAAATGGTTATCAGTACCACCAGAAACTAAGTTAAATCCTAAGCGCTTTAATTCGTCCGCTAATACCTTACAATTTTTAACAACCTGCTCTGCGTACTCCTTAAAGCTTGGTTCTAATGCTTCTTTAAATGCTACTGCCTTTGCAGCAATAACATGCATTAAAGGTCCGCCTTGTATACCTGGGAAAATATATGAATTAACCTTTTTAGCAATTTCCTCGTTGTTAGTTAAAATCATACCACCACGTGGTCCACGTAGTGTCTTATGAGTTGTTGTTGTAACAATATCAGCATAATCTAATGGATTAGGATGACATCCAGCAGCAACAAGACCTGCAATATGAGCCATATCCACCATTAAATAAGCTCCTACCTCATCAGCGATTTCTCTAAACTTCTTAAAATCAATAATTCTTGGATAAGCTGATGCACCAGCAACAATAACATTAGGCTTATATTCTAATGCTTTGTTTCTAACATCATCATAATCAATATATCCTTCATCATTTAATCCATATGAATATGATTTATAAATCTTACCACTAAAATTGCGGTCATAGCCGTGCGTTAAATGTCCACCAGCATCAAGTGACATGCCTAAAATTGTATCACCTGGCTGTAATATCGCACCATACGCACCCATATTAGCTGTTGAGCCTGAATGTGGTTGTACATTTGCGTATTTACAATTGAATAGCTTACATGCTCTTGCAATCGCAATATTTTCAGCTACATCTACGTATTCGCAGCCGCCATAGTATCTTTTACCACTATAACCTTCAGCATATTTGTTAGTCATAATTGACCCTTGTGCCTCTAAAACAGCTTTAGAGACGAAATTTTCAGAAGCTATTAATTCAATATGTGTCCTTTGTCTATTAAGCTCATTTTCAATTGCTTCTTGAATTTCTAAATCGTATTCCTTTAAATTCATTACTTTTCCCTCCCTTTTACTACCTTATCATATCTATTATATCATAACAAAAATAAAATAAAAACGCTTTACATAGAAAATAAGAAAAAAAGGTAAGGATTTCTCCTTACCTATTTATTGAAATTATTCAACCCAAGAAATAATTGCCATTGGTGCTGAATCTCCTCTACGGAAACCAGTCTTAATTACACGTGTGTAACCACCGTTACGGCTAGCAAATTTAGGAGCTATTTCATTGAATAGCTTTTGGATAGCATAATTACCTTCTACGTCCTTTTCGAAACGAACGAATGCTGCTGCTTGACGACGAGCATGAAGAGTACCAGCCTTACCTAAAGTTACCATTTTATCAGCAATTTTCTTTAATTCCTTTGCTTTTGCAAGTGTAGTTTCAATTTGACCATTTAAGATTAAATCTGTAACTAAGTCACGAAGTAATGCTTTTCTTTGGTCTGAACTACGACGTAATCTACTATATGCCATGATACTTATTCTCCTTTAGACTAATTTTTCTTAAAGCCTAAACCTAAGGCTTCTAACTTTTCTTTAATTTCTTTTAAAGACTTTCTACCAAGGTTACGAACCTTAATCATATCTTCTTCTGATTTAGATGCTAATTCAGCTACAGTGTTGATACCAGCTCTCTTTAAGCAGTTATTAGAACGAACTGTTAAATCTAATTCATCAACTGTCATTTCAAGTCTACGATTTTGATTATCTTCCTCTGCTTCAATCATGAAATCAGAAGATACAGCCTTTTCGCTTAATTCAACTACAACTTGTAAGTGCTCGATCATCATCTTTGATGCAACAGCGATTGCGTCCTTTGCAGAAATTGAACCATTTGTTGTAACTTCAACCTCTAGCTTATCGTATGATGATACATTTTCAACACGTGTCTTCTCTACATTAAATGCTACATTAACAATAGGAGTATAAATAGAGTCAATTGCGATAACACCAACTGTTCTATTATATTCTTTGTTTGCAACAGAGCTAACAAAACCAACACCACGACGTACTGTTAAGAACATATGAAGATTTCCACCAGCTGCAACAGTTGCGATATGTTGCTCAGGGTTTACGATCTCAATGTCATTATCGTGAATGATATCAGCGGCAGTAACTTCACCTTCGCCCTTGTTGATTTCAATAGTCTTTTCGTATTCAGGATCTTCTGAATCTACCTTTAATACTACTCTCTTTAAGTTTAAGATGATTGTAATAACATCTTCAACTATTCCATCAACATTTTGAAATTCATGCTCTGCACCATCAATTTTAACATTAACGATTGCAGCACCAGGTAAAGATGATAATAACGTTCTACGTAATGCGTTACCTAATGTAATACCAAAACCTCTTTCAAGTGGAGAAATAACGAATTTACCATAGTTACCTTGGTTAGCAATTTCTTCCACGTTTGTTCTTGGTTTTTCAAATTTTAAATCTTTCATTAATGGGCCTCCTATTTTTTTAATTTAATTAAGTTTAAATATTAAATTTGTACTTCTATTAAATTCCAAATACTATCCGCGAGGACGCTTTGGTGGACGACAACCATTATGTGGTACAGGTGTACAATCAGTAATAGCTGTGATTTCTAAACCAGCAACTGTTAATGAACGGATTGCT
Organism: Anaeroplasma sp.; assembly: GCA_045631605.1. Lineage (GTDB taxonomy): Bacteria > Bacillota_I > Bacilli_A > Acholeplasmatales > Anaeroplasmataceae > Anaeroplasma. The sequence continues at coordinate 40,121 of JAZQVB010000084.1, read as the reverse complement.
GCTTCACGTCCTTGACCAGGACCCTTTACTGAAACCTCTACCTTAGCTAAGCCTTGATCTACTGCAGCCTTTGCAGCAGCTTCAGCAGCCATTTGTGCGGCAAAAGGAGTTGACTTACGACTACCCTTAAAGCCTAAAGCACCAGCACTACTCCAAGAAATTACATTTCCTTGAGGGTCAGTGATAGTAACGATTGTATTATTGAAAGTTGAGTGAATATGTGCTACACCAGTAGGACAACTTACTTTTCTTTTCTTCTTAATTACTTTACGTGCCATATTTCATGTTCCTCCTTATTTTACTTCTTCTTGTTAGCGATAGTGTGTCTTGGACCTTTACGAGTACGTGAGTTATTACGTGTATTTTGACCGCGTACTGGTAATCCCTTACGATGACGCATACCTCTGTAACATCCAATTTCCATTAAACGCTTAATATTTAATGCAACCTCTCTACGAAGGTCACCTTCTACTTTATAATTAGCAACCTCTGTACGAATACGACCTAATTGCTCTTCTGTTAAATCCTTAGTACGAACGTCCTCAGATACGCCCGCAGCTTTTAAAATATTTTTAGAAGTTGTTAATCCGATACCAAAAATATATTGTAAAGAAATAACAATTCTCTTTTCATTTGGAATATCTACTCCTGCAATACGTGCCATAAATTTGCACCCTCCTACTTTCTCTTATCCTTGTCTTTGTTTATGTTTTGGGTTTTCGCAAATAACCATTACACGGCCCTTGCGCTTAATAACCTTGCATTTATCGCATATTGGTTTTACTGATGGTCTTACTTTCATTATTAAATACCTCCAATATTATTTATGTCTGTAAGTAATTCTTCCACGTGTTAAATCATATGTGGATAACTCTATTGTTACCTTATCACCTGGTAAAATGCGTATGTTATTCATGCGGATTTTACCAGAAACGTGGGCTTTCACCTGGTGACCATTGTCTAATGTAACAATAAATTGTGTATTTGGTAGGACTTCTTCTACTCTACCTTCCATTTCGATTACATCATCTTTTTTTGCCATATAAACTTAAGCCTCCTCAATTATTAAAGTTTTGTTAAAATTTCATAGCCGTCTTTACGAACAACTATTGTATGCTCAAAATGAGCACTCTTAGATTTATCTCTTGTTACTGTTGTCCATCTGTCAGCTAAAATTCTAACCTTTTTAGTGCCAGCATTTACCATTGGCTCAATTGCTAGTACCATACCCTCTTTTAGGACTGGTCCAGTACCTGGCTTACCAAAATTAAAGATTGCTGGTTCCTCGTGAAGATCACGACCTATACCGTGTCCCGTGAATTCCTCAACAATTCCAAAGCCATATGGGTTAATGTAGTTACCAATTGCGGCTTCTACATCACCCAAATGAACTCCTTCTTTTACAGCATCTAAGCCTGCAAATAACGCATCATGTGTTACTTGCATTAGAAGTTGGTCCTTAGTACTGATGTCTCCAACAGCATAGGACCAGGCTGAATCTCCATGATATCCTTTATAGCACGCTCCTATATCAACTGCAATTATATCGCCGTTTTTTAGGATTTGCTTTTTAGAAGGGATACCATGAACAACCACTTCATTAACTGATGCACACACGCTAGCAGGGAACCCGCCATATCCTTTAAAGGATGGTGTAGCACCATTTTTTAAGATCACACCTTCAACGATTTGATCTATCTCCCAAGTAGAAATACCTGGTTTAATATGCTTTTTGATTTCTTCATGACACAGTGCAACAATACGACCAGCTTCTTTAAGTAAGGCAATTTCGCGCTCACTTTTAATTTTTATCATACTGTTAAGCACCTAATACAACTTTAATATCCTCAAAAACCTTATCTAATGGTTGATCACCATTAACAGTTTTTAATAATTTTTTATCATTATAATAATTTAATAATGGTGCTGTATTATTATCGTAAACTGTTAAACGATTTTTTGCTGTATCTTCTGTATCATCAGCGCGTTGAATTAATGTAGCACCGCAGTTATCGCAAATGCCCTCAACCTTTGGTGCATTAAATTCTACATGGAATGTTGCACCACAAGTTTTACATACGCGTCTACCAACCATACGTCTTACTAAGATTTCAGCTGGAACATTTACATCTAATACAGCGTCTAGCTTAATTCCATTATTATTTAAGAATAAGTCTAACGCTTCTGCTTGAGCGATTGTGCGTGGGAAACCATCTAATAAGAATCCTACCTTGCAATCATCCTCAAGTAATCTTTCTTGTACTATTCCGATTGTTACCTCATCCGGTACAAGAGCGCCTTGATCCATATAGCTCTTAGCTAATAAACCAAGCTTTGTTTGATTTTTAATAGCAGCTCTAAACATATCACCTGTAGAAATATGAGGGATATTATAATAATCCTTAATATTTACAGCTTGAGTACCTTTACCTGCTCCGGGTCTACCCATAATTAATACTTTCATTATGAATTACCTCCAAATTAATTTAAGAATCCCTTATAATCTCTTGTTTCTGCTGATGTTTCGATTTGTCTGAATGTTTCAACCGCAACACCAACAACAATGATTAATGATGTACCACCAATTGTGATGGCAGCAGATTCCGATGCATTAAATCCAAATGCTGTTGATACAATAATTGGAACCATAGCTAGTAATACTAAGTATGTAGAACCGATTAATGTAACTCTAAATAGCATTTTAGATAATTGTCTCTTAGTTTCTTCACCAGGTCTATATCCTGGAATGAATGCTCCTTGCTTTTCTAGGTTTTCAGAAATTTTTTCTGGGTCAACTTGCATAAATGAATAGAAGAAGCTGAAGAAAATAATAAAGATAATATATAATGCAATACCGATTGGCTTGCTTGTTGAGAATATCTCATTAATCCAATATGCAGGAAGCGATGTTTCAGTGTTCAATTGTAAAGCACCGATAACTGTCATCGGGATAGATAAAATAGTTGAAGCGAAGATTACTGGAATAACGCTCGCACTATTAAGCTTCATAGGAATATCTGATCCTTGTTGCCCTGCTTGACGATTTGCATATTGTACAGGAACCTTACGTACTGCACCTTCGAAATAAACAACTCCTACAATCATTAAAATGTATAATAATACAATTAAAATGAATAAGAATACATTTAATCCTGTTGCAGCAGCTCCTAAATATTTACCATATAATGTAGTAAACATTGTTGGAATTGACGAAATAATACCTGCAGCGATAATCATTGATGAACCATTACCAATGCCATGACGAGTTATTAGGTCAGCTAACCACATTGTGAATGCTGAACCAGCTGTAACTACTAATGCCATGTATACATATAATAATGGATGAATATTTACATATTTTAGCATTGAGTTTGTTAATACATTAGTTGGGTCTGAACCTAAACTAAAGATAATTAACAACGCTTGAACAAATGCTATAAAGATAGTTGTATATCTAGTGAATCTGTTAAGTTTTTCTTTACCAGCTTCACCTTGCTCTGCTAATTCTTGTAACTTTGGAATAACCATTTGTAACATTTGAATAACAATTGATGAAGTGATATAAGGTGAAATACCTAATGCAAGGATGGAGAAGTTTGATAAACCTCCTCCAGAAAATGCATTTAGTACAGTTAAGAAATCAGAACCCTGAATCATTAACTTAACACGTGCAGTATCAATTAGTGGGATTGGTACATAAGTACCAGCCTTAAACACTAATAATAATGCAAATGTAATTATGACCTTTAAAATAATCTCACGATTACTTAAGATCTGTTTTGCTTTGTCGAACAAATTAGATTACCTCTACAGTTCCGCCAGCAGCTTCAATCTTATTCTTTGCAGACTCAGAGAACTTGTTAGCTTTTACAGTTAACTTCTTAGTTAATTCACCATTACCTAAAATCTTAACACCGTATTCAACTTCTTTTACTAAACCTAAGCTAATGATTGCTTGAACATCAACTACTGCTCCGTCTTCGAATGAGTTTAATTGTTCAACATTAACACAAGTATATTCTACTCTAGTGTGGTTATGGAAACCTCTCTTAGGTAAACGTTGGAATAAAGGTAATTGACCACCTTCGAATCCTGGACGAACACCGCCGCCAGAACGAGCATTTTGACCCTTAGTACCCTTACCAGCAGTCTTACCTAAACCACTACCGATACCACGACCAAGACGCTTCTTAGAATGTCTTGCACCTTCAACTGGTTTTAATTGATTTAACATATCTAGGTACCTCCTTTATTATTCTTGGACAACCTTTACCATATGTGCTATGGTAACAATCATACCTTTAATTGCTTCATTTTCCTCTTTTGTAACAGTTTGGCCGATCTTAGTTAAACCTAATGCCTTTGCAGTTGCAACTTGATTAGGCTTCTTGCCAATTAAGCTTTTTACTAACGTAATCTTGTACATGTTATTATCCTAAAAGCTCTTCAACTGTTAAGCCACGTCTAGCAGCTACTTGTTCAACAGTTTCTAAGCTCTTTAACCCTTCTATTGTAGCTCTTACTACGTTAATTGGAGTAGCAGAACCCAATGATTTTGATAAAATATCAGAAATACCAGCTAATTCTACAACAGCACGTACTGGACCACCAGCGATTACTCCTGTACCTTCGCTTGCAGGCTTTAAGATAACTCGGCCTGCACCGTATACACCTGTTACTTCATGAGGAATAGTAGTTTTTACTGTAGAAACAGTAATCATATTTTTCTTTGCACTTTCGATGGCCTTCTTAATTGCATCAGGTACTTCTAATGCCTTACCTGTACCGAAGCCAACGTGTCCATTCTTATCGCCGATTACTACTAAAGCAGCGAAACGGAAACGTCTACCACCCTTAACAACCTTAGTTACACGGTTAATTGTAACAACACGTTCTTCGAACTCTGGTTGTTCAACTTCTTTACGTTGATCACGATCTTGACGCATAAAGATTTTTTCCTCCTTAGAATTTTAATCCAGCAGCTCTTGCTGCATCAGCTAAAGCCTTAACACGTCCATGGTATAAATAACCACCACGGTCAAATACTACAGCTTCAATATTTAAAGCTAATGCACGCTTAGCCACTAAAGTACCAACTTCAGTTGCAGCAGCTACATTAGAACCATTCTTTACATTGATTTCTTTATCTAGTGAAGAAGCACTACATAAAGTCTTACCAGTTACATCGTCAATAATTTGAGCATAGATTTGCTTGTTTGAACGGAATACATTTAATCTAGGCTTAGATGCTGTACCCTTTAAAGTTTGACGAATACGTAAATGTCTCTTTTGACGAGTTACGTTCTTAGATACCTTATTTATCATATTAGCACTCCTTTCCTACTACTTCTTAGCAGTTTTTCCTTCCTTACGACGGATATGTTCGTCAGAATACTTAATACCCTTACCCTTATAAGGTTCTGGCTTACGAATTTCACGAATTTCTGCCGCAAATTGTCCTACTGCTTGCTTATCAATACCAGAGATGATAATTACTGTGTTCTTTGGTAATTCTACCTTTAATCCTTCTGGGATTGGCATTTCTACTGGATGAGAATAACCAGCAGATACAACTAGTGTGTTACCTTGTAATTGAGCACGGTAACCAACACCGATAATGTCTAATTGTTTCTTAAATCCTTCAGATACACCAACAACCATGTTATTTAATAATGCACGAGTTGTACCATGGAATGTCTTCATTAATTTAGTATCGTTAGGACGCTTAACTTCAGCTTGTGTAGCTTCTACATTGATTTCTAGTTCGCTATTGAATTGAGCAGTTAATTCTCCCTTAGGGCCCTTTACTGTAACTAAGTTACCTTCAGCAACTGTAACTGTAACGCCTGCAGGGATGCTAATTGCCTTATTACCAATACGAGACATAAAAACACCTCCTATTATTTTTAATTATTATTTTTATATTTTTTAAATTATTCGTTTGATATTACCAAACGTATGCTAAAACTTCTCCACCGATTTTTGCCTTACGAGCTTGCTTATCAGTCATGATACCTTGTGATGTAGAAATGATAGCAACACCTAAACCATTTAATACCTTAGGTAAATCTTCTGCACTTTGGTATACACGTAAGCTTGGCTTAGAAATTCTCTTTAAACCTCTAATAACTCTCTCGTTATTTTCAGTATACTTTAAAGTAATTGTTGTTTGACTCTTAGTATCAGCTGAAACTACGAAATCAGCGATGAAACCTTCGTTCTTTAATACTGTTAAAATTGAAGTCTTAACAGTTGATGTAGGAACTACTACTGTTTCCTTACGCATCTTATTAGCGTTCATAATACATGCGAACATATTCGCAATTGGATCTGTCATCATAATACGATTCCTCCTTTTTCTGTCTTGGAAAAAATATTTTTAAATTACCAGCTTGCTTTCTTAACGCCTGGAATTTGACCTTTGTATGCTAATTCACGGAAACAAATACGGCATAACTTGAATTTACCGATGACAGCATGTGGACGACCACATCTCTCACAACGTGTATATTCACGTGCACTATATTTAGGTTTTCTATGATTTTTAACAACCATTGATGTCTTTGCCATAGTTTATATCCTTTCTTACTTCTTGAAAGGCATACCCATTAATGATAATAAAGTACGACCCTCTTCATCAGTATTTGCTGTGGTAACGATAACGATATCCATACCACGAACCTTCTTAATCTTATCAAAATTAATTTCAGGGAAGATTAATTGCTCCTTAACACCTAATGTGTAGTTACCACGACCATCAAATGCGTTAGGGTTAACACCGTGGAAGTCACGAACACGTGGAAGAGCTACAGAAACTAGCTTATCAAAGAATTGATACATTCTTTCTCCTCTTAATGTTACCTTACAACCAATAGGCATACCTTCACGTAACTTGAAGTTTGCAATTGACTTCTTAGCCTTTGTAACAACTGGCTTTTGACCTGCAATTATAGTTAATTCTTCTACTGCGTCATCTAATACCTTAGCATTTGCTACTGCATCACCGCAACCCATATTGATAACGATCTTTTCAAGTTTTGGTACTTGCATAGAAGACTTATATGCAAATTTATTTGCTAATTCATTTCTAACAGAAGTTAGATATTTTTCTTGTAAACGATTCACGAAAGTTTACCTCCTCTCCAGTAGATTTATTTAAATTCGTAACCAGATTTTTTAGAAACTCTGATCTTATTGCCTTTTTCATCAACCTTGATGCCAACACGTACACCCTTCTTTTCTTTTGGGTCGTATAGCATTACGTTAGATGCATCAATTGGAGCTTCCTTTTCAATAATTCCGCCCTCTTGGTTAGCTTGAGTTGGCTTTTGATGCTTCTTAACCATGTTTACACCTTCAACTAATACCTTGTTAGTCTTTGGATAAACCGCTAATACTTTACCTGTTGTAGGCACTTTATTACCTTTTTTATCAGTAGTGAACTTATCCTTACCAGCGATAACTACTACTGTATCTCCAGTTTTAATTTGCATTGTGCTTACCTCCTTATAGTACTTCCGGTGCTAAAGATACGATTTTCATGAAATCCTTATCACGTAATTCTCTAGCTACAGGTCCGAAAATACGAGTTCCACGTGGAGTCTTATCTTCCTTAATGATTACTGCTGCGTTTTCGTCAAACTTGATATATGAACCGTCAGGTCTTCTTAAGCCAGCCTTAGTTCTTACGATAACTGCCTTAACTACATCACCCTTCTTAACTGTACCGTTAGGTGCTGCTTCCTTAACAGAACATACACAAATATCACCTACGTTTGCATATCTATGTAATGCTCCACCTAATACCTTAATAATTAATAATTCACGTGCACCGCTGTTATCAGCAACTGCAACTCTTGTTTCTTGTTGAACCATGTTAGTACCTCCTTTCAGGAACTAATATTATATTATTTCTTTAACCTTAACTACTTCAACTAAAACATATGCCTTAGTCTTAGATAGTGGTCTTGTTTCCATGAATTTAACAACATCTCCAACCTTAGCTGTGTTGTTTTCATCATGAACGTGAAATTTTGTTGATTTCTTTACACGCTTCTTATATAGCTTGTGTACTCCAAAAGTGTCAACAGATACAACGATTGTTTTATCCATTTTATCAGAAACTACTGTTCCTGTGAAAAATTTACGACTATTGCGTTCCATGTTGTCTCCTCCTATTCTGAAGCCTTGCTAGCGTTAGCCATTTCAGTTAAGATTGTCTTCATTCTAGCAATGTCTCTCTTGATTTCATTCATACGAGCAGGCTTTTCAAGATTTCCTAAAGCAGCTTGGAACTTAAGGTTGAATAATTCTTCCTTTAAATCAGCAATCTTGTTGTTGATTTGCTCTACACTCATTTTTCTAATATCTTTTGCTTTCATTATTGCTCGTCACCTACTTTTACAATAGTTTTAGTTGAACAAGGTAACTTGTGAGAAGCTAAACGTAAAGCTTCACGAGCGATCTCATCAGATACACCTGCAACTTCGAATAATATAACACCCTTCTTAACTACTGCTACCCAAACTTCAGGAGCACCCTTACCAGAACCCATACGTACTGCTAAAGGCTTCTTAGTCTTACTTAGGTGTGGATATACTTTAATCCATACTTGTCCTTGACGGTTCATCTTACGAGTGATAGCGATACGAGCAGCCTCGATTTGGTTGTTAGTTAACCAGCAACCTTCAGTTGCTACTAAACCATAATCACCAAATGCTAATTCTGTACCACCCTTAGCCTTACCACTGAAGTAAACTCTATGTGGACGACGGTATTTTACTCTCTTAGGTATTAACATAATTATTTACCTCCTTTAGAGCCATCTTTATCTTTTCTTGGCATTCTAGGTCTAGGCTTTCTTTCTTCTACCATTCTTGGTTGAATTTCGAATACTTCACCCTTGTAGATCCATACCTTAACACCTAACTTACCATATGTAGTTGTTGCTTCAGCTACAGCGTAATCAACATCTGCACGTAAAGTTTGTAGAGGCACTTGACCTTCATTGTAACCTTCGCTACGTGCCATTTCTGCACCGCCTAAACGACCAGAAATTAATGTCTTAGCACCCTTAGCGCCAGCCTTTAAAGCTCTTTGAATTGCAACCTTTTGAACACGACGGAATGAAGCTCTTGCTTCTAATTGTTCAGCGATTGACTTTGCTACTAATGTTGCATCTAATTCAGGCTTTCTGATTTCAACAACATTAAGAATAATTTCCTTCTTAGTCATGTATGCTAATTCTTTAACTACTGCATTCTTAGTTTCAGCGTCATGACCAATTACAACACCAGGCTTAGCTGTGTGTAATGTGATTTTTACACGATCCTTATTATTTGAACCTTTAACACGTTCGATAACTACACGTGAAATAGCAGCCTTAGCATATGTCTTATTTAAAAATTCACGAATCTTTAAATCCTCATGTAATAAGTCAGCTACTTGAGTTTTTTCTGCATACCATGCAGCATCCCAATCACGGTTAATACCAACGCGTAGACCAACAGGACTAACTTTTTGACCCATGTGTTATTCCTCCTTAATTGCTTTCTTTTTCAGCAACAATTATTGTAATGTTGCATGTTCTCTTTTGAATAACGTCACCACGACCCTTAGCACGAGGTAACATTCTCTTCATTCTAATACCATCTGTAACATAAGCTGTTTGAACATATAAATTGTTAACATCCATGTTATAGTTGTGTTCTGCATTTGCACATGCAGAATTTAAAACCTTTAAAACAACTTCACAAGCTTGCTTGTTTGTGAACTTTAAGATAGCCTTAGCTTCAGCTACATCCTTATTACGGATTAAATCTACAACAAGACGAGCCTTACGTGGAGTTATTCTAACTGTTTTTGCAATTGCTTTTGCTTCCATTATAATTATCTCCTTTTACTATCTTTTTGCTTTCTTATCGTCTGCATCGTGACCATGATAAGTTCTAGTTGGAGCGAATTCGCCTAACTTGTGACCTACCATATCCTCTGTAACATACACAGGAACATGCTCACGACCATTATAAACTGCAATTGTTAAGCCTACAAATGCAGGGAATATAGTTGATCTACGTGACCAAGTTTGAATTACTTTTTTATCACCAGTCGCATTTTGTGCTTCCACTTTCTTCATTAAGTGATCATCACAGAAAGGACCCTTTTTAATTGAACGAGCCATATTGTTCCTCCTTATTATTTAGCGTTTCTTCTACGAACGATTAGTTTGTTAGAAGCTTTCTTATGTTTACGAGTCTTTAAACCTAATGCTGGTTTACCCCAAGGTGTAACAGGTGTTGGTCTACCAATTGGACACTTACCTTCACCACCACCGTGTGGATGGTCATTAGGGTTCATAACTGAACCACGAACTTCTGGACGCTTGCCCATATGACGAGCTCTACCAGCCTTACCGATTCTTACTAACTCATGAGATTCATTACCAACCTCACCGATTGTAGCCTTACATGTAGCTAAAACCTTACGTACTTCGCCGCTTCCTAAACGAACTAGTACATATCCAGCCTCACGACCAAGGATTTGAGCAGAAACACCAGCACTACGTGCTAATTGTCCACCCTTACCAGGATGTAACTCGATATTATGAATTAAACTACCTACTGGGATGTTTACGATAGGTAATGCATTACCAACCTTGATGTCAGCATCAGCACCAGAAACTACTACTGTACCAACCTTTAATCCCTTAGGAGCTAAGATGTATCTCTTTTCACCATCTGCATATGCTAATAAAGCAATGTTTGCAGTTCTGTTTGGATCGTATTCGATTGTCTTTACTGTTGCAGGGATACCATCCTTGTTTCTTTTAAAGTCAATAATACGATACTTTTGCTTAACACCGCCGCCTTGATGACGAACAGTGATGTGTCCTGTATTATTACGACCACCCTTGCTCTTCTTTGGAGCTAAAAGTGACTTTTCAGGAGTGTCAGTAGTGATTTCATCAAATACTAAAACTGACATGTTACGTCTACCATTAGACGTTGGCTTATATTTTCTAACTGCCATAGTTAATAATTCCTCCTATTAGATTTCGAAAGCGTCAATCTTGTTGCCTTCAGCAAGCTTACAGATAGCCTTCTTATATGCTGGCTTATAACCAACATGTTGACCAACTCTAGCACGCTTAGGTAAAACTGTAATTGTATTTACGCTAACTACCTTTACATTAAATATTGTTTCTACAGCATTCTTGATTTCAATCTTGTTTGCTGTCTTAGCTACTTTGAAAGTATACTTGTTTTCATTTTCCTTTAAAGACATCGTCTTTTCAGTAATGATTGGACCTTGAATAATATCAAAAATCTTTGTCATATTAGTTCAACTCCTTTTCATAATATGCTACTGCAGCTTCTGTTAATACTAAATTCTTATAACATAAGATTTCGTATACAGATGCGTTGTTAGCTGGTGTTAAGAATACACCTGCGATGTTGCTAGCTGATAAAACATTTTCCTTTGTTAACTCTTCAGGAGCACAAACTACCATTGTCTTACCTTCAGCCTTGATGTTTGCTAAGAAGTTAATAAAATTCTTAGTCTTGATTTCTTCGAACTTAACGTTCTCAACAGCGATTAATAAGTTTTCGCTTAATTTGTATGATAATACATTCTTTAATGCTAATTGCTTAACTTTCTTATTTAACTTGAAAGCATAGCTTCTAGGTGTTGGACCAAATGCTACTCCACCACCAACCCATTGAGGAGCACGGATTGAACCTTGACGAGCTCTACCAGTACCTTTTTGTCTCCATGGCTTACGGCCACCACCACGAACTTCGCTACGGTTCTTTACATCATGTGTACCTTGACGCATAGCTGCTCTTTGGCAGTTAACCACATCATATATTACTTGTTGATTAAGCGGACAAGCAAATACCGCTTCGCTTAATGCTAAATCATTAATCTTTTCTCCAGATTGATTTAATAATGCGATTGTTGGCATAATAAATCTCCTTTCCCTTATATTATATATTACTTAGATGCTTTAACAGCAGTTTTGATTACTACGAATCCCTTTTTAGGACCTGGTACATTACCACGTACTAAAATTAATTCTCTTTCAGCGTCAACTTTAGCAATTGTTAAGTTTTGTAAAGTAACTGTTTCATGTCCTAGATGACCAGGCATGTGCTTACCCTTCATGTTACCCTTAATTGCGCCCATTGAACCTACAATTCTATGACAAGCTGATGTACCGTGTGTCATTCTTAAACGAGCTTGGTTCCAACGCTTGATAACACCAGCGAAGCCCTTACCCTTAGAAGTACCTGTAACATCTACAATGTCACCTGCTGCAAAAATATCACATTTAATTTCTTGGCCTACGTTGTAAGATAATAACTCATTTCCTTGAGCTTCTGAGAATCTGAATTCTCTGATGAAGCGCTTAGGAGCAGTGTTAGCCTTAGCTACGTGACCTTGTTCAGGCTTGTTTGATAAGTTTTCTCTCTTATCGCAACAACCAACTTGAACAGCAACATAACCATCATTTTCAACTGTCTTTTGTTGTAATACTACATTTTCAGAACAGTCAATGATAGTAACTGGAACTAAATTACCAGCTGCATCGAAAATTTGAGTCATGCCCAATTTTCTACCTAAGATTCCCTTAGCCATTTGAAATTTCCTCTTTTCTCTAAAATTTTAATGATTACTTCTTTAATACGATATCTACACCAGATGGTAAATCGATATGCATTAAAGCTTCAATTGTTTGTGGAGTTGGATCCACGATTTCAATTAATCTCTTATGTGTTCTTCTTTCGAATTGCTCACGAGAATCCTTGTTAACGTGAGGAGAACGTAAGATTGTAAAGATTTCCTTTTCTGTAGGTAGTGGAATAGGACCATTCACCTTTGAACCTGTCTTCTTTACGCTATCAACAATTTTCTTTGCTGATAAATCTAATAATCTGTGATCATAAGATTTTAAACGAATTTTAATTTTTTCTTTTGCCATATTTTTATAACTCCTTTCGCCTATAATCGTCGTATAGACTTGCTCCATGGAAAAACCCGACATACCTATGACAACGGGTATCGGTGTGTCGACAACCTTCCACTTCACAGCCACTCCTTGCTCGATATAGAGCCGAATACATTATACAGGGTTTCAAGGCAATATGCAAGTACTTTTTTCACTTTTTTTAAAAAATTTTTATAAAAAAAAGGATTATTTATTAAAATAACCCATATACCTTATAGCAAGCCTTTATTTCTTCTAAAATGACCAGTTGAGCCTTTGGACTATAATTTATAACCTCAACATACTTGCCATATCCAATGTATTTTTTTCGAACACTAATACCTGTTTCTAGACCCTTTTCTGTAGGTAATTTTTTATCGTTTTCATCAACGTATAAATATCCCCATTCAATCAGCTTGTTTGTAACATCATTTAATTTTAATTTTTTATTATTCAATACCTCAAGCTTTTCATTTAACGCTTTAAGTATTACTGTAATAGTTGCATCTCCATTAATTAGATCTTCTAAATTGTCAGGGAAAATAAAATCCCCTTTTCCGTAATCCACCTTAGGTTTTCTTACCGCAACCTTTTCAGTTTTTTCTTCCGTTTGATTCAGCAACATTACTATTTCATGCAACTTTCTAATAGCCTCTATATTATTAAAGAAATGGTCAGCCGGAAACTCTTGCTTATTTACCGGGTTAATCCCATTCATTAAATCAGTTAAAAAACTTATCAATTCTGCCTTAGTACTCATTTTTTTACACCTCTATACTATATATCAAATTTATTATACTATATTTCTCAAAGATTACATAGAAAAAAATAAAACTCGGGTTTACCCGAGTTTGAATTATTTAGCTGGAGCCACAGAACGGAATCGAACCGTCATCATCTGAATGGCAATCAGATGTACTAACCGTTGTACTACTGCGGCATTTTTCAACGTGCAAGACTATTATATCACTATTTTTTTATATTGCAAGTACTTTTTTACATTTTTTTATTTTTTATTTAAGTTTATTTTTCACTAATAATGTGCACTTCAATTTCTTATATTATATATATAATAGGTTAAAGGAGTTCTGCAAAATGAGAACTCCTTCTTTTTCACTTATTAGTTATATTGATTTGATTATAATGCTTTCTGATATCAAAGCCTGTAGCTTTATAATAACGAAGCTCCTCTATTATAGCATCTCTAACTATTACATTTGTGTCAACCGCATCATCCTTAGTATACTTCTTAAAATAATTACCATAATAAACATAATCTATAATTGCTAGCTTATATGTCTTATCTGTTTTAATTTCTCCATCAACAGTATTGCAAAAATAGAAATCACTATTATTGTTATAGAAATATGCCAAATCAGATCCACTAATATCTACTAATATAATATGGTTGTCAAATGGATTAAAATTATACACCTCTTTAAATCCAAATGATCCAGCATCGGCATCACTTCTTAATCCGCCATAATTAAACAAGCTTGCTGTAGCACCTGTAGATGCCATCATTAAATTATTTATCCATTTTTGAGTATATTCATTATATTTGTTAAATCCATATACATTTTGACAATATACCTCTTCTAATATATCCATACTCTTATCATAATATTTATCAACAACCTTTTGAACTGATGTAACCTTATTGCTTCCGACATCCTTAACACTTACATGAGAGCATTCGTAGTCAATGACATTCTTAGTGGCTAAATCAATCTTTAAATCAATTCTACCAAACGAATTTAAATTACCACTTGATGAATAATATGCTGAAGATTGAATAACAGGCATATTAACACCATTACTTCTTTCAAGCTCGCCATATTGCATTGTATGAGTATGACCGTTTATTACAGCGTCAACTAAATATTCCCCATTATATTTAATTAAAGATAGGCTACTATTAACACCATATTTATCTACCCCATTTGAATTGCCATCGTGAATAGAAACAACAATTATGTCAGCTCCATTATCCTTTAGTTTAATCCCTTCAGCTTCTACTATTTCATCGATATTCATGTCAAATAAATAATCCTTTGTCATGTTAGCTGTAATTGAAGAATAAACATTTCCAATCACGCCAATCAAACCAACCTTAATTCCTTCGCGATCAACGATAGTAGAGGATAAAATATTTTCATCCTTAATAAGGTTTTTATTCTTATCTGTAATATTAGCATTTAATAGTGGGAAATCAGCTTCGCCATTTTCCTCATTACCATCCCAATACTTTAATACCTTATCTATTCCCCAGTCAAATTCATGATTACCTAAATTCATCATATCAAACTTCATCTCATTCATACATTCAACAACAACCTCACCATAGCTAACTCGAGAAATAGCTGTTTCTTGGAACATATCACCATTAGCAATTAAAATAGTATTATCTAATTTATCTTCATTTCTGATTTGATCTACTAAATACGCAGCATTACTAATGCCATATTTACCATTTTCTTGTTCTATATGACCATGTAAATCATTAAATTCTAATATGTTTAAAACCATCTCACCAGATAGAGCCGTACTTCCTGTTGTGCTACCATTCGTAACATTTAAATCACAAGCAGTTAAAAGTAATAATATATTAAATAATATAAATGTATATATCTTCTTCATCCATAACACCTCGAATAAATTATACATTAATATTATTTTATTTCAACACTTTATAAAAAACTAAAACAAAAGAGGAGTCTATATTAAAATAGACTCCAATTTTCTCAAATTAAGATATTAAATTAAAGCTTACAATTAAGCATTCCAAGTTAATGACTTTAATCCGATATTACCAGTTACCTTAGTAAATGCCATCTTTAATGCAGCAACGTCTGTCCAAGCCTTACCGTCAGCTAATGTAAATTCAATTACGATAGTTGAATCTGTTTGATCCTTAGTAAGAACGTTAGTAGCACCTACAGAATTAGTATTTGTGCTGTCTGATTTAACAGAGCCTTGAGCAACAATATTACCAGTTACGTCTACTAATGTAAATACTAGGTAAGATGTCATAACACCGCTTGAACCATTACCCTTTAATACTGTAGTAATAGTGAATGCTTCATTTACTGATAATTGGCTAGATGTAATACTAGAAGATTTATCTCCACTTCTACCAAATCCACTATAACCAGCATAACCATTACCTAGCTTACCAGAAATAGTCCAGTCAGCATAGTTTGATGCCCAGTAAGAGTCTGCACTTGCATTATTAGCGATTGAACCGAAGCTTAAGTTAGATGGAATAACCTTAACAAATTCTCCACCAGTTTCTTCACCAGTCTTTGGTAAAACTAATGCACCATTGTAGATTGTTAAATCAGCAGTCTTAGCTAAAACGTTAGCTAAATCAGCCGCAGGAGTTTCACCTGCTGCAACTAATACGATGTAACCACCAGTTACATTGTTAGCAGCAGTGAACTTGTCTTCAGCAATCTTAGCTACTGAAGTATTGCTTAAAACTACATATGCGTCATAAGCAACAGTTGGCATAGTTTGACCTTCTGCTAAATTGTGTTGAATCTTTGCAGTTTCAACTGTATATTCAACATCATAAATATGTTCAACAACAGATGTTACGATTGTATTAACATACTTACTAGAAGAGATACAGAAGAAATAACCAGTTACGATAATTTCTTTTCCATTTAATGCTCTAATTGCTGCTTCATCAGCTGCATTAACACCTAATGAACCTACTGCAGTTGTAGTACCTTCAACATTAACATTAAAATAATAACCTGATACACTTAAAGTACCTGTATAGCTTACTAATGCAACAGTAACACCATTAGCCATGCCATCAGCAACTAATGCGTCTAAACCAGCTGCATCATAAACTGTAGCTTGTGGAGTAGTAATAGTCATAGCTTCAGCTGCAGCTGTAATTTCAGCTGTTGGCTTTACGTTAGGACCATAGTTACGAGTACCTCTAGTTCCCTTAACTACTACTGTAGCACCTAATTCAGGTAATGTATAAGATGTTTGATACATATTGATGTGAATGTTATTAGTTCCATCACTTAAGATGAATTCATCTGTTTCGATTGCAACAACAACACCAGTTAATTCAACTACAGCGTTATCTGCAGCTTCTAAAGCTTCTGCAATAGTTCTGATTGTTGTGTCTTCTGGTTCAGTTGGAGTTGTTGGTTCAGATCCTTCTGGTTCAGTTGGAGTTGGTTCAGTTGGAGCTGGTTCAGTTGGAGTTGTTGGCTCTGGCTCAGTGCCTGGTTGCTCAGGCTCTACCTCTGGGGCAGAACCTGATACGAAACCATAAAATTTAACAGGGAAATTATTTGTAGGATTATCTACTAAATAATCAAATTTATTAATTGAACATGTATTATATGTTCCTGATGTACCAATGAAACGTACTAAATCATCAACAACAGTAGTGAATGTCTTATATTCGGCATTCCATGTCCATACTGTTGATGCTTCTGGTGCAAGTATAAAGTTATAGTGAGTACCTGATACTT
Source organism: Anaeroplasma sp. (assembly GCA_045631605.1). Classification (GTDB taxonomy): domain Bacteria; phylum Bacillota_I; class Bacilli_A; order Acholeplasmatales; family Anaeroplasmataceae; genus Anaeroplasma. The sequence continues at coordinate 22,631 of JAZQVB010000084.1, read as the reverse complement.
GAACAACGATATATGTCTTAACACCTTCTGCGTTTTTGAAATATAAATTATAACCACCTGTTACTGCTTCAACATAAACATCTACACCATCAGTGTAAGTAGTTGATGTAGCACCATAGTAACCATTCATTGTACCTGTGAAATATAAAGTTTCTTTTCTGTTTGCTTGTTCAATAACTAACTTATAAGCAACGCCCTCTGCAGGATAATCAACTGCAGCTGGTTGATAGAAATGACCAACGAATGAAGTAGGAGCATTTTCAATAACACTTGCTGAAACTGTATTATATGTCTTATAAGTTCCTAAATAATAAGTATTTCCTTCAATTTCAGTTACTAATGTGTATAAATCAGCATTCCATGTCCATACTGTTGATGCTTCTGGTGCAAGTGTAAAGTTAATATATGTCTTATCATTTTTAACTTCAACAGCTAAAACAACATATGTCTTAACACCTTCTGCATTATAGAAATATAAATTATAACCACCTGTTACTGCTTCAACATACATTATTGCTGCTTCAGCTGCATTTTCAGTTGTAGCACCATAATAACCATTCATTGTACCTGAGAAATAAAGTGTCTTATTTTCTAAGTTGCCTTGAATGATTGCAAATACATATGGTATACCTTCTACTAATGACTTAGCGTATTCAACTGTAGCAAGTAATGTAAATGTAACTTCCTTAGTTACTGAATATTCACCAGAAGTAAATGTAACATTTAACTTAACCTCAGCATCCTTAGAGATTGTAGCGAATGTAACAACACCATTTTCGATAGTTACTAATTCTTCATAACCTTCAACTACTGCATAAGAAATTTCAACTTGTTCAAACTTCTTACCCTTAGTTTGTAAATCAGCAACACCTGCAACTTGAGAATCGATTGCAAATTGCTTAGCTTCAAAATCTACCATTACATCGTCAGCAAATACTGGAGCTGAGTCTAAAATAGTTTGTCTATTATAGAATTGAACAGGGAATGATGTTGAGATATAGCTATATGTAGAAATTGATAATGTTTCATAGCTTGAATAAGTACCAAAGTAATAATCAGTACCGTCAAATGTTTGGATTAATGTATTGTACTTAGAATCCCACTTCCATACTGTTGATGGAGTATCTTCTAATTTAATATACTTGTTAACTTCGTTAACGCCATTGAAGTACTTCTTAGCTGTACCGTCCATGAAGTAAACATAGTATCCACCTTCAGTTGCTTCAACATACATATCCTTAGCATCGTTAACATCCTTAGACATAGCACCATAATTACCACTCATAGTACCCTCGAAATAGTAATAGTTATTTTCTAATGTCTTTTGAATTAAACCAAATACATATGGAGTATTTTCCTTTAATTCAGTTTCTACAGGATAAATAGTTTGTTGTAATACGTTAACTGTGTATGATTTTGTAGTTGATTCACCATTATAAGTGAATGTAGCTTTCATCTTAGTTTCAATCTTTTCAAAAGATAAGATCGCGTTAGCTGATTTACCATCTTCAGCAACCTTAATTAAAGTTTCATCAACTGATACCCAAGAAATTGTACAAGTCTTATTTGTACCCTTTAAAGTGTAGCTTGTTGGTAAAGCAAATTCTCCGCAAACATTTGCACCATTTTGTGCAAAAACAAATGAGCTTGAGAAATCATAAACATCGTATGGTAATACACTTACCTTGAATGTTTTAGTTGCTTTATTATTTTTAGAAATGTTTAATGATGCAGTTAATGTTGCAGTTTGCTTAGCATCATCTGGTCTAGAAACTGAAATCACATAAGCGTCATTTGCAGCTTCTTGTGCAACAACGAAATGTTGATTGTCAGATGTCCATGATAAATTGTATTTTGTGTCTCCTTTTGATAAAGTAGCGGCAACACTGAAATCACCACTTACTACAGTATTTTCTTCTTGAACAATTAAACCATTAAGTAACGCTTCTGCACTTGGTTCTTTATCACCACATGAAGCTAATACGAAAATACTGGCAATAGCAATCATACAAAAAGAAATCCACGATAAAAATTTCTTCATTTTTTTTCTTCCTCCTTTTTTATCGAATAGCAATGTTTGAATACGAACTAACACTAATAATACCTGTTTCTAATTGGTATCCAATAAATTCAATTGTTCTACCAATTATTTGATTTAATTCAGTGTTATCAATATTAGTTGTATTAGGAACAACAAGAGTATATGTCTCTTCTGTTTCTGTTTTTTTATTAATTGCACTTATCGAAAGTTGAATGTTTTCTCCCTTAAATTCGCCTGCTGTAACAAATGCTTCACTATAAAGCGAAGTTCCATAATATGAAACATATTGTTGCGTTGAAGAGAATGTGCAATAATAATTCTTTTGAACTTGGTAAGTATAATCTCCACCAGTTTGGAACGCTACATATGTTAAGCCGCTAATTTGGATCACTCCGTTGTGCTTAGCAACTGAGCCTGTTAAAGTATACATATTACCAATCTTTAAATATGCTGCAATAGATGATGTTGCATATCCTGCATATACATCCATAGAATATTCTACACCATCAATGATTTGAGCAAATTTAAATGTGTATGTTGGAGAGCTTGTAGAACCACCTATATGTAATTCCTTAATATAAGCTGTAATTCTAACCTTTGATCCGCTTTCTGTTTCATCTGAATAATAAACATCCTTATTTTCAGTTATATCCTTAATATTTGTTTCAATTGCTTCAGTTGAATAATATGGATCCTCTTCATCTCCCCAAATATGAAGAGCTTTTTCTTTAGCAAATTTCTTTGCTTCTGCAAAATATGAATAATATTTGTACTCTGGAGTATTTGATGCCTTGCTATCAGAATATCCATTTTCTACAATTTGTAAATTTAAATTTTTATAGGTATCGTTTTCTGAATTTTTATACCATACATATGATAAATATCTTGTACCATAAGAATCTTTTGATGCTGGAGTAGTACTAGCCTCAAGTACAATACTATAGGCATTTTCTAAAATTTCAGCAGTAAATTTAGATGCTGATTTACCCCATTTTTCAACAGAACCTGTAGATTCTGGAGTATCAATACAGAAAAATCTAACTATTACTCCGTACCCTTGCTCTCCTACAGTTTGAAATTGAGCTGTATCGCCATCAGTTGCCTTTGATAATTTGGCCTCTGCGATACCGTCATTAACAAAATCCTTGCCTTCAAAAGGAGTGTTTAAGGTACATTTTTTTGTGATTGCTGAATATACCCCTGTACCTTCACCATTACCACATGATGAAAGCTGAAGCATACCGGCTACTGCTAAAATTAATAGTAGTAGCCTAGTTGCTATCTTTTTCAAAATTACACCTTCAATTAAGCGCCACAAGCGTTAGCTGCGTCCTTTAATGCCTTAGCTGCTGGCTTTTGTCCTGTAACTGCGAATACGAATGCTGAACCAACTTGGTCACGAGCAGTTGAAGAACCGTTGAATGCTGGAGATGTGAAATAAATATCTGCCATACCCTTAGCAACGTTAGCTGTAACAGCCTTAATGTTTGTCTTATCAGCTAAGAATTCTTCATATTCAGTGATTTCAAATGCGTCAACACGCATAGGGTTATAACCAGATTCCATTGAGAATGCACATTGGAATTGAGGATCTAATAATTCCTTAACGAATAACCAAGTCATCTTTTGCTTTTCATCAGCATTTGCAGATTCAGCCTTGAATAAACATAAGTTAGGACCTTGAGAAATTGCTGTAGAGTTAACCTTGCCATTAACCTCTGTACCTGGACATGGAGCTACACCCCACTTGAATAATGTTGTGGCTTGGTTAGATGCACCACCAGAAGAACCAATTACAAAGATTGAGCCTTCTTCAGCACCCTTCTTAAATAAGTTAGATGTATATGCACCATTATAAATTGTCTTTGTTGTAAATAAACCAGCATCGAACTTTTCAGCTAAATCTTCTAACCAACCAGCTGTATCTTCGTTATTGAATAAGTAGTGTGGTTCAGATGCACTTGTATAACCCCAACCATTTTGTTCACACATCGTGATAAACCAGTTAGCTTCACTATCGTATCCTAATGGAGTTGACTTTGGATATCTAGCCTTTGCAACTGCAGCCATTTCCCATAATTCAGCCCAAGTTTGAGGAACCTTTGCAGTTCCATCTGCATTTTTAAATCCTAACTCAATTAATGCATCAATATTATAATATAATACTTCTGTTGACTTAGAATAAGGCACAGTTAACATGTCTGTTGCCTCATAACCATACTTGTCATAGTTAGCGAAGTTTGGTGCATAACCTTCATTATAGTAACCTGTAATGAATTTTGAAACTTCATCAGCTGTATAACCTAATGCAACTGACTTTGTTTCACCGTTTGCATCAACATACTCAACAGATTCAGTACTATTGATGTATTGAGATACGTCTAATACCTTACCAGTTGTAATGTATTGAGCAACATGGTCAGCATAGCAGTATGCTAAGTCTGGTTGAGTACCAGCACCTAAGTCACCGATGATAGCCTTCTTAACTTCATCATATCCACCAACTTGTGAGTGCTCAATCTTCCAGCCTGAATACTTTGATTCAAACTTTGTAACTGCTGTTTCTAATACATTTTGTAGGTTATCACCCATTGTGTGATAGAAAACAATTGTCTTTTCGTCACTTGCACTTCCACCACATGAAGAAAGTGAAAGAGCTGCTAATGCAACTAATGCTGCACTACCTAAAATTTTCTTTTTCATTTTTAATTCTCCTTTTTTTGTTTTTATATATTAAGGATTTTAACCCTTAGTACCACTTCTAGATACACCACGCATAATGTACTTTCTAAAGAATGCAAATAATACAAATAGTGGCGCTGATACGATACACGCAGCTGTCATCTTTAATGAAGACATTCCGTCTGAATATGCCCACAATTCGCCCTTAGCTAATGCTTCAGCTGATGTTAATACACCTTCTCTATCTACGAATGTAGATTGCATCCAGCTTGATATTAATCTCCAATCATATGATTGATTTACTAATTGTGGCCAAATATATGAGTTCCATGAACCGATAAACTTTAATAATGTAATAGATATTAAAGTTGGAGCTGTTAAAGGAACCATTACCTTAATTAAGAATCCTAAATCACTTGTACCATCAACCTTTGCGGCTTTATATAATGAATCAGGTATTTGTTTAAAGTTATTTCTTAATAGGAATATATAATAAATACTAATCAAGAATGGAACAATTAATACAACATATGTATTATTCCATCCGAATCCAGCCTTACCAACTGTTACATAGTTTGTTGTTGTATAAAGCTCACCTGGAATCATCATTGTACCAAGTAAAATTGTAAATAATAAATCTTTACCCTTAAATTCCATCTTAGCAAACGCATATGCTGTGATAATTGTTAGAATTACACCTAACCCTGTAGATAATAAACCAACAATTAATGTGTTACATAACGATGTTACGAACGCACCACTATTATAATCCATTACATATGAATAGTTTTTCCAAGAGAAGTATTCTGGGAAGAATGTAGGAATTGATTGTCTAAATTCTGGTTCACTCTTTAAAGATGAGATTACCATCCAATAGAATGGTAGAATCATTATTAAAGCACCAATAGTTAATAATGTATAAACAACAACTTTTAATATTGTTCTACCTATATGTGTTTCTTTTTTAGGAGTGTTTTTTACTGTTTCTTCCATTTTTCTAACCTCCTAATAATGAACTTTCTTTTTACTTACCCATAAGTTAATTGCGGTAAATACCATAATTATATCAAATAAGATAAGTGATCCTGCAGCGGCATAGCCTGTTTTACCAGCGCCGATACAACCATAAATATAACCAACCATAGTACCCATTTCATAAGTATTATTTGGTCCCATGTTAGCCCCAAAGATACCGATTATTGAAGAGTATGATTTCATACCACCCATTAAACCAGTAATTAATAAGTATGATAATGTTGGTGATACTAGAGGTACTGTAATTTTCATAAGCGTTGTAGGCTTAGATGCTCCATCAACCTTTGCAGCATCATAATATTGCTTATTTACACCTTGAATTGCACTAAATAATAATAAAATTTTAAATGGTAAGCCTGACCATATTTCAAATATACAAACTACGATTCTACCTAGCCATGGATTAAAGCCTTTTCCTAATGCATAAGCATTTAACCAGTTAAGAGGCTTTAATCCTAATGCCATTAAGAAGTTGTTACATAAACCATATGTTTCAATATTTGAGTTAGTACCGATAATACTAAAGAATGTTGCGAATACGGCACCCATTGCTAATGAGTTTGTTAAATATGGTAAGAAATAAATTGTTTGATATAATTTTTGTAATTTTTTAATCGAGTTAAGTCCAACCGAAATCATCAACGCTAAAATTATTGATGATGGAACTGATATAAACGCGAATAATAATGTATTAATAAGACATGTACCAAAATTAGCAGGAACACCTGTTTTATTATTAATTATCTTCCAAAAGTTTTCTAAACCTATTCCGTTGAATGAACCGTTACTACCCATATAATCATTCATAAATGCAGTTATCAATGCACTAATGATAGGATAGAATGTAAATATTGCCATTAATATTAACATTGGCGTAATAAACGCCCAGCCCATTTGAGAATGAAGGAATCTTTTAACCTTTGTTAATTTTGATAATTTTGGTCCATTAGTCTTTTCTGTTACTAATGCTGCTCCCATTATCTTAACCTCATTTCACTCTCTCTGTTAAATAAGAATAGCTTGTTTGGCTTAATATTAAATTTAACTACTCCAGCATTCTTGTCCACAACAACATCTGAATCAATAATTGATCTAATTGATGGCTTTGTTGATTGTGGATGTGTAGAAATAATTGATTTATCTCTACCCATAACCTCGATAGCTTCTAATTTTAATGTTAATACACCATTTTCGGCATGAACGAAACCTTCTGGTCTAACACCTACATAAACTTGTTGATCCTCAAATTCAGTAGAAGCGATTGCTTCATCGCCAATATATACAACACCAGCCTTGATTTCGCCAGTAAAAATGTTGATTGGTGGAGTACCTAAGAAGTTTGCAACGAATAAGTTATCTGGATCGTCATAAATCTTTTGTGGCTCGCCCATTTGTTGAACAACACCTAACTTCATAACTACCATTTCGTCACAAATACTCATAGCTTCCTCTTGGTCATGAGTTACGAATACAGTTGTAATACCTGTTTCTTGTTGAATTCTCTTGATTTCTTCACGTGTTTGTAATCTTAAACGAGCATCTAGATTTGATAATGGTTCGTCTAACAATAACACGTTAGGCATCTTAACAAGTGCACGCGCAATTGCAACACGTTGTTGTTGACCACCTGATAATTCACTAGGCTTTCTAGCCATTAAATCTTGAATTTGAACTAATCCAGCTGCCTCTAAAGCTCTTTCCTTTGCTTCAGGCTTTGGAATTCTCATATTTAAAAGCGGGAACATGATATTTTGTTCTACTGTCATATGTGGATATAACGCATAGTTTTGGAACACTAAACCAATACCTCTTTTTTCTGGTGCTAAGTCAGTAACATCATCCTCGCCAAAATAAATTTTACCTGATGTTGGTTGCTCTAAACCACTTAACATAAATAATGTTGTAGATTTTCCACATCCTGATGGACCTAATAAACCAACAAGCTTTCCGTCTGGAATTTCAATATCCATTTCGTTAACTGCTGTAACCTCTCTATTTTGTTTCTTGTTTGTGAAGGTTTTAGTCAGCTTTTCAATTTTAATCTTCATGATTATCTTCCTCCATGTTTACTTTCTTTTCTACTGAATCTTCTTCAGCCTCTTGTAAAGTTACCTCTACAAGCATTTTATACCCTCTAACATTTAATGTTTTTGGTAAGTTAATTGTTTCATAGCCTGGGCATTCAAGCCATGCATTTACATATTCTCCAGCTTTTACTCTTTGTACTACAGTATATTCATTATCTTTAGTAAAAATAAATTCCACCTTATTATTTTCATTACTATACGTAATAACTGCATTAATGTCACAATTTTCTGGAACTATTAATTTCATTGTAAACTTACAATAATAATCGGTACCATATACTGAGCTAGTATCCTTTTCTTCCTCTGCTACTGGTTTTCTTCTGATTTTATAATAAACCCACTTAAAGAATCTTAATATATATCGTTTGCCAACTAAGAAATCTCCTAGCATATATATCCAAACGAAGTATATTAAAACTACAATAGCACTATCCTTTTGCGCTTTATTTTGAAGAGATTCAAACGAACATCTTTTAAAAGATTGATCGACGGACAAAAACTCATTTTCCAAAGTTATTAATCTTTCTGAACCGTTGTTTTTATTAAATTCCTCAACAAAATTTGTTAAACTGCTAAAAAACAAGTCATCAAAATTTAAGTTTATATCATTAACTTCTTTAAATACATTTCCTTCTCTATCTAGAAAAGTTAATCCATTAACACTTTCAAATTCTTCCATCGGAATCACAAAATACACATATGTAAATTGTGCTAGCGTATTAATTGAATCATATTTGCCATCATTATCCTTGTCATAATTTAGCAGTTCTATTTTCTTTTCTTTTGTACCATCTAAAACATTAAGACAAGTTTTGTTTTCTCCATCAATATGGATAGGATAGTCTTCTACTCCATACAAGAATCCAGAGTATGTAAGTCTCATCTTATATCCCTGTGTAGCACCCTCATCTTCATTTTCAATTAGTGTAGCACTTTTAAACATTACTAACCCTGATTTTTCATCAAAATCAATTTGATAAGAATAATCCTCGTCGAAATATCCGCCAACTAAAGACATTGAAGTAGAGAAATTTCTATTGTCTAAATTATCTTGCATAGCACCCGCAACATATTCATAAATTAACGTGTTAGGTAGCACAACCGCAACTAATATACCTATTGAAAATGTAAAAAAGTAATACAATACCTTTAAAAACATTTTCTTCTTTTTACTCACAAAATCACCTCGAACATAAAAATAAAGGACAATTAAAAAGAAATAATTACAAAATTACCCCTATTCAACTATTGTCCTCTAGCTTTCTGTGCTAGCGTCACCCTTTACTTCTTCAGAATCTTCTTTTGTTTCGACAATAACACTTTCGGCTTTTAACGATTTCAAATTTTTTCTAAATGTTTCTTCTCTTTTCTTAAGATTTGCTCTTCTTTCCTCGTATACCTTCTTGTTTAATACAGGAATAAGAAAATAAATAGCTACACACAATACAGCTATAACTACTAAAGAAACGAAAAAAATAATATCTGGTTGTTTTAAATCACTAATTCCATTCACTAAAAACATTACAAACACCTCTAATCCGTTTTTTCGAAATAAAATACTATACCATAATAATTATAAATTATTATATAAGATTTTACAATAAAATTTAAACCTTTTAAGAGAAAAAAAACACATTTATTTCATCTATATTATTATTCGTTATGTTTTTTTAGATTATACACCCTTATGTTGTGTATATTTTGTTTTTAATTGGTAAAAATAATATTTGAGGAGGAATAAAAAATGGAACTTAATGGCAGCAAAACAGAAAAAAATTTATACACCGCATTTACAGGCGAGGTTCAAGCTCATGCAAAATACCTATACTTCAGTCAAAAGGCTAAGGAGGAGGGTTATGAGCAAATTGCAGAAATATTTAAATATACTGCAAGAAACGAATTACAGCACGCAAAAATTTGGTTTGAAAAGCTTAAAGGAATAGATAGCACAATACTAAATTTAAAGAAGGCTGCTAATGGCGAAAACTTTGAGTGGAGTGAGATGTATAAAGAATTCGCTCAAACTGCAAAGGAAGAAGGATTTATTCAGATTGAGCAGTTATTCTTAAAGGTTGCTCAAATCGAAAAACACCACGAAGAAAGATACAATAATCTTATCGATAATTTAGAAAAAGATGCGGTTTTTTCTAAGGAAAGCGTGAATAAATGGGAATGTAGGAATTGTGGTTATATCCACAACGGAGAAGAAGCTCCAGCAATTTGTCCTGTTTGTTTATATGATCAAGGTTACTTTCAAACCTACGCAGAAAACTTCAGATAAAAAAGAAAAAAATACAGGTCCACAACCTGTATTTTCAATTTAATATGTAACATTATATAGGTACAGTCCACATCCGTCAGCAACCTTATGAGAGATTGATGGGTCCTTTTTTTCTAATACCTCAATAATCTTACTTTTATCTTCTTTACCTCTACCAACGTCTATAAGTATTCCCATCATTCTTCTGATTTGATATTTTAAAAAACCTGTACCGATAAAGATAAATTCTAGGTAATCTCCTCTTTTGTTGACCTCGGTTTTAAAAATTGTTTTTACTGTATCCTTTCTAGGATCAATGCTTGCCGAGGCAAACCCTTTAAAATCATGAGTTCCTTCAAATAATTTAATCGCATCTGCCATTAGCTCATAATTAATATATGTTATGTTAGGTGCGTAATTTATTGTTAAAGGATTATATTCTCCAATGTTTATATAGTATCTATATTCCTTTGCTTTCACTGAAAATCTTGAATGAAATTCCTCATCAACTATTTCAATAGATTTTATATGAATATCCTTAGGTAAAAAGCTATTTAGACCCTTTTGAATTCCCATTGGTGGAATGTTCTTATCTATATCAAAATGAAATACCTGATTAATTGCATGAACATATCTGTCTGTTCTACCTGATGCATAAATTTTTACATCATCACCAATTAATTTTTTTAAGGCATTAACTATTTCAAGCTCAATTGTTGGCTCATCCTCTTGGATTTGAAATCCCATATAATTTGTTCCGTCATATGAAACTATACATTTATATCTAGGCATAAATAACACCCCAAATTACTAAGACAAATAATCCTATTGTTATTATGAACGATAGATAATCACGCCATCCGAATTTTAATTCATCTAGCTTAGTTCTTTTTCCGCCAATTATATATCCTCTAGCCTCCATGGCATTAGATAAATCATCTGCTCTTTTAAATGATATAACAAACATAGGTATTAAAAGAGATATTATTTGTCTAACCTTATCCATTAGCTTACCTTCCTTGAAATCTACACCTCTACTTGCTTGAGCATTCATAATTTTCTGGCTTTCCTCAAGTAATGTAGGGATAAATCTTAATGTTAATGATATAAGCATTGAAAATACTCCAACATTAATTTTAAATATCTTTAATGGGGATAATACCCATTCAATACCGTTATTGATATCAGTAGACATTGTCGTTAATGTTAATAGTGATGTGATTCCAATCATTAATACGATTCTAACAAATATGAAGGCAGCCTTAGATACACCTTCCTCATACACATCAAACCTAAAGCTTATGAAATTTAATGAGAAATTCCAATTAAAATATTCAAACGGATTATTCCACATTACACAAAACGACAAGAATAGTATCAAAAGCAAATATATAAATTTAAGCTTAATAAACTTTTTAGTGAAGCTATAAAATAATATTAATCCTACAATTATCAATATTTGATATAATCCTAAACTCATATCAAATGTATATAATGGCGGATTTACTTCGCTTTTTGTATAAATAAGCTGTAGGGCAACTGTAAATGTCAATAAAAACATTACAGCCTTTAATCCCTTTAAAACCTTTAAGGCTGGGATTTTTGTTGTTAAGAATACTACAACAAATAACCCTAACGCTATCAGCATTCCATAAAGATTAGGAATTAGGAATATAAGCACTATCATAGCGATAGTAAGTAATATTTTACTTCTAGGATCTAGCTTATAAATCCAGCTATTGCCTGGAATATATTGACCAATGGTGATATTATTCATTACTATCACCTACCCTTTGAAGCTTATTTAATAAATCATCTAGGTTATATGAATCATAGCCTAAATTCAAATTAAGCTTTTCATTTAAATAATCAATTAGCTTTAAGACCTCTGGCTTAACTAGATGATTATCTAAATAAATATCATTTTTAAATAAATCTATTTTATTACCATCATATGTAATCTTAGTTTTGTTCATAACCACTATTCTTGTGGCGTATTGATAAACTAAATTCATATCATGAGATATTAAAATAATTGTTTTTCCTGTTTCCTTATGGATTTGATAGAACAATTCCATTATTTCCTCTGCAGCAAGCGGATCTAGCCCTCTTGTTGGCTCATCTAGAAGAAGGATATCAGGCTCATATGCAAGAATTCCTGCAATGGCAACCTTACGCATTTGTCCACCAGATAAATTAAATGGTGATTTATTTAATAGCTTCTCTATTTTCAAAAGCTTAGCTATTTCTATAGCTTTTTTCTTAGCTTCTGCTTCTGTCACTCCAAAGTTTAGCGGGGCAAACATAATATCCTTTAGAACTGTTTCTTCAAATAATTGATATTCGGGAAATTGGAATACAAATCCTACTCTTTTTCTTACATTTTTTAATTTAGGATTCTTTTTGGGATTTGGCGTAATAATATTATCAAATATTTTTACATTTCCTTTTGAAGGAATTACTAGTGCGTTCATATGCTGAATTAATGTTGATTTTCCAGAGCCTGTTTTTCCTACTATCGCAATAAATTCATTCTTTTCATTAATATCAAGATTAATATCCTCTATCGCTATAGTATATTCCTTTCTCTTAAGCCCGGGGTAATAATGACTTACTTTTTCAAATGATATTCCCATAGTGTAGCCATTAGCTCCTTATTGCTAGATATCTTCTCAATTTTAGATGCCTCATATGCAGCCTTTAGGCTAAATGGCATATCTAAATTCGAGCTTAATAAAATATCTCTTTCCTTGAATATTTCCTCAGGAGCTCCTTCTTTTATAATTTGACCTTCCTTCATTACAATTATATGATCTGACAATTCAGCTAAATTCAAATCATGTGTTATTGTAATAACAGTCTTATTATATGTATTTCTTAATTCAGAGATTAGCTTAATAATTTCCTCAGTTCCCTCAGGGTCTAGCATAGATGTTGCCTCATCTAGAATAATAACATCGCAATTAAGTGCTAATATTCCTGCAATCGCAACTCTTTGCTTTTCTCCTCCAGATAATGTTTGAGGCTCTCTGTTTAAATATTGGTTCATATCTACCTTTGTAGTATATTCCTCAATTAAAGGAATCATCTTTTCTCTTGGAACACAATGATTTTCAAGTCCAAAGGCAATATCGTATTTAACGTTATATCCTACAAATTGATTGTCTGGATTTTGAAATACTATACCTACATTTTGTCTAATTTTATTTACTGATTTATCATCTAGTAAAAGACCGTCATATAATATTTCACCTTGAGTAGGCTCTAAAAGACCTACTAAAAGCTTAGCTATTGTACTTTTGCCACTACCATTATGTCCAATAATTGATAACCATTCGTGGTCGTTAACAACGAATGATATATTTTTTATAGCCGCATCTTTTTGATTATATGAAAATACTAAATTTTTAATCTCAATCATTGCTAACACTCCTTTCATAGTCCATATAATTATATCATACTTCTTATTTAATACCTACAAAATTTAATACATAAAAAGAAAAACAGCCATTTTTTGGCTGTTATTCAATATTAATACTTTCTAATCTTACCATCTAAGCCATGTAAAACAACATAACTTCCGTCATCCTTGTTCTTACATAAGCTCTTTGCGTAATCTAAAGCTTCCTTTTGAGTATCAAACAATTTAATTACCTTAGTTGACCCTTGGATAAATACCTTCCATTCTCTGCCATCGTTTTCGCGCTTAGAAACGTGATAAACTGTATATCCCTTAGCCTTTTCTTCTGCCTTAGCTGGTTTTGGTGTAATAACCTTTACTGCAGCAGCCTTCTTTTCTGCTGGCTTTGCTTCTGCCTTTGGTGCAGTAGCTTTCTTTTCTACTGGCTTAACTTCAACCTTAGTTGTTGCTTTTTTAGGTTCTGCCTTAACCTCTGCTGGTGCTTTTTTTACAGGTGCTGTCGTGTTTTTCTTAGTTGCTGTAGTACCCTTTGTTACTGCCATTGTCTTGTCCTCCATTTATCGTATGTTTATATTAATTATACGTTTTTCGACAAGAATTGTAAACCATTAAATACTTTTATTTTATACAATTGTTGAAAAGAATTGACAAGCATCAATAAAGCATTGGAGCTTTGATTTGTTTGCTAAGGAAATAATAATATGATATTCTCTTTCAATTCCGTCATAGTGAATGTTTGTATATTCTGTTTTAAAGGCATTTTGATACAGCTTAGTGCTATCAATATTTTTGCTTGATTCCTTATTTAAGTAAAATTCCCAAATGCTTCGTTTTGATTTATCAATTTTATAAACACCAAGCATTTCACAATATTTAAACATTAGCTTTTCATACATATACATTTCAAGCTCATTATCAACTGAACCAAATCTGTCCTTAAGCTCTAGCTTTAAATCTACTAGCTCTGTAATAGATTTTAAATTAGCAATACGCTTGTGAATTGAGATTCTTATATCATCATTATTGATATAGTTTTTGTTAATTGTTCTATTTGTAAGTGGTGTTATTAATGATGCATCTGGCTTTGTAGATGTATCCTCTTCCTTTTTATTAACCTCTTCATCAAGAATCTTTAAATACATATCGATACCAACAGACTCAACAAATCCAGATTGCTCCTCACCAAGTAGATCTCCGGCGCCTCTGATTGATAAATCTCTCATAGCAATCTTAAAGCCACTGCCTAGCTCATTAAATTCCTTTATGGTTGCGAGTCTTTTTTCAGCCTCTGGTGTTAATGTTTTTCTTGGCTCATACATTAAATAAGCATAGGCAATTTTATTAGAACGACCAACCCTACCTCTGATTTGATACATTTGTGATAGTCCTAATCTATCCGCATCATGAATTAATAATGTATTCGCGTCAGGCATATCTATACCTGTTTCTATTATTGTTGTACATAACAAAACATTATATTCCTTATTGATAAACTTAGAAATAACATCCTCAAGCTTATCCTTAGTCATTTTTCCGTGTCCTATACAAACCTTAGCGTCCGGAACTAAATTTTGTAGCTTTGTCGCATACTCCTCAATAGTTTCAGTCCAATTATATAAATAAAATACCTGACCACCACGAGCTAATTCTCTTTCGATGGAATCTGCAATAATTCTATCATTTCTTTCAATAACATATGTTTGAATTGGATATCTATTTTTAGGTGGTGTTTCAATCATAGATAAATCCTTAATTCCCATCACCGACATTTGTAATGTTCTTGGAATTGGTGTAGCACTTAGGGTAATACAATCGACATTTGTTTTTAATTCCTTAATTTTTTCCTTATGTCCAACACCAAATCTTTGCTCCTCATCTACAATTAAAAGTCCAAGCTCCTTATATTTAATTTCCTCAGATAGAACTCTATGTGTTCCAACTACTACATCTACTCCACCCTTTTTCAAGTCCTCAATTATCTTTGTTTGATCCTTTTTAGAAACAAATCTTGATAGCATTTCTACTCTAATGCCATATGGCTCCATACGTCTTTTAAATGTATTGTAATGCTGTCTAGCTAAAATAGTTGTTGGAGCTAAAACACATACCTGCTTACCTCCGCTATATACCATTTTAAATGCTGCACGCATCGCAACCTCTGTTTTGCCATAACCAACATCTCCACAAATAAGCCTATCCATTGGTCTTTTTGATTCCATATCAGATTTAACATCCTCAATTGCCTTTTGCTGATCCTGTGTCAAATCATATTCAAAATCAGACTCAAAATCATATTGCTCGGGCGTATCAATAGGACAATCAAATCCGTTATTCTTTTGTCTTTCAGAATATATCGCAATTAATTTGTCTGATATATCTCTTACTCTCTTTTTAACTCTAGCCTTTGCCTTAGCCCAGGCGGTACCGCCAATTTCGTGTATTAATACACCTTCTACATCAGCTGATGCGTATTTCATTAATTTAGAAAGTTGCTCTAGAGGTATAAGTAATGCCGCATTCTTTGCATACATAACGTGAATATAATCTCTTTCAATTTCTCCAATTTTCTTTGTTTGAATTCCTAAATATTTACCAACACCATATTCATAATGAACCACATAATCTCCGATAACTAACTCATCATATCTTGATATTTTTATTGCATTTTTATATATTGATTTATATTTAGCCTTTTTGGGCTTAGCCTCATCATCGAATATCGCTTGCTCATTAACAATCATATATTCTCCATATTGCATGTCAAACGCAGGATAATTGCCCTTTATAACGTTAATATAGCCAAGCGTGGCCTGATTAAAGCTTGTGATTGGATTAATTCTTATATTATTTTCATCTAATAGTTCTTCAAATTTCTTATATCTTTTCTCATCATTTATAGCTATTATTAATTTCTTTTTATGTCTAAAATCCTTAAAATCCTGAACAATAGCCTTTTGATTGGCTCTATAAGGAACAATGTCCTTAGCGTATACGTTATATGCATTAAAGCTAATTCCCTTTAACCCATTAATAAATACATTTCCTTCAGAGGATATGAAATTATAATTTTTAAAAAAAGGCATCTTAGCAAGGCTGTATCCACCAACTCTTCCACAATAATCATTCAAATCCATAAGTAATCTATCATAGTCTGTTTTACATCTATAATCATCTACAATATAGACTCTTTTATTTTCAACGAAATCAAAAATTGTTGCCTTTTCATCATCAAAGAAGGAAATATATTTCATTAAGGAATCTAAATTTACATGTGCCTTTAAATCATCTAAATCCTTTTTATACATAGATTCCTCTATTGAAGATAGTTCCTGTGAATCTAGGAATGATAATATTTTGCTTTTGGCTATATAATATTCATCCTCATCATAAATGAATTCTGTAACAGGTAAGATTAAAACTCTATAAACCTCCTTAATTGAGCGTTGATTTTCTATATTAAATTCCTTAATAGTTTCAACCTCTTCATCAAAGAAATCAAGTCTTATTGGATTATCATATCCTAATGGGAATATATCAATTATTGAACCTCTTTTTGAAAATTGACCAGTTTTGACAGTCGTAAATGTTGGCTCGTAGCCTAAGCTTACCAGCTTATTACATAGCTCCTTTATGTTGTAAAAGTCGTTTCTTTCTACAACGAAAAACGAATTACCCCAAACATCAGGGCTACGTTCATATTTTATAGCGCCATGCATATTTGTAATAACTATTTTCTTTTCACCATCTAAGAGTGTATATATTGTTTGTATTCTTTCGTAAACGAAATCCCCTGTAGCTGAAATCATTTCAACAGTCATAAGCTCATCTGCAGGGAAGAATAAAACATCCTTTTCATCAACTATTGTTGTTAGGGCATCATAATACTTTTGAGCTTGATATAGGTTCGGTAATACTACAAACACAGTATCATCACCCTTATAGAAATCACTAGCAATTAAAAATTGATTAAATCCTTCACAGGATTCTGCGATTTCAATTTTATCCGAGTTTAGTATTTGATTTACCTGTGTTTGAGATAAAAATTCCTCAAATATTTTCATAAAATCATCTCCTTTAATACATCGAAAACCACAAAAAGACCTAGAAAACTAGATCAATTTGTTTTTTTCTATTTATTTGACTCATCAATTGCTGATTTTATTAACGCAGGAAGCTTTTGACATTCCGCTTTATTAATAGCTGCAATTGTAACTCTTACAACTCCATTCATCGGTATAATGTGAACTCCCTTTTCTACTAAAAGCTCATATACCTTATTAGGGTTATCACATGGAATTGTAATGAAGAATCCACAAACGAATGGTATAGTCTTTAAATTTACCTTGCTTGCTTCCTCTATAAATATATTAGCACGAGAAATTAAAATTTCTCTTGATTTTTCAAGTTCATCCTCAAATTTTTTTCTTAATTCATTATCAAGTATTACCTTCGCAGCTAAATTCATACCTAAATTAGTAGTATTACTCCATTTAGCTCTACTTGAAAACTTATTAGCTCTCGAGAAATCCTCTATATTTTCCTTAGAATTAGATACCGCAATTTGAGCACCTAATCTAATTCCATATAAGGCTAATGTTTTTGAACCACTAAATGCCATAATTGTCATCGCAGATTCATTTAATGTCTTATATAGGCAAATATTTTTTCTTGTTGCCTCAAAGCCTCTATAGTCATAATCAATATATGCCATATCGTGTAATAATATAACAGGGGTTCCGTCTTTAGATATCTCATTAATTATATCAATTACGCTTTGCCATTCAGCATCAGTCATTGTATATCCTGTAGGATTATGACATGGATCGTTTATAACTAATAATACTCTTCCTTGGGTTTCCTTAAGCATTATCATTTTTTCCTTAACATCCTGAATGTTAAAGTTTCCATTTTCATCAAATAATTTATATTCTAAATAATCAGCATGACATTCATAAGCGAATTGCTTATAATTACCCCACATATAATTAGGAATTAAAGCCTTATCTCCTTCATTTAAATAATTTGTAAATGTGTTTGAAATTGCTCCACTTCCTCCAGGAGTAGCCATTACCGCAACATTAGACTCATTCATAAATTCATCATAATACTCACGAAATATCCATCTTTTTAAAGCCTCATGATAATTAGCTCCACCAGGTGTTGATGCATATGCATATTTTTCATCAGCTGATAAGCTATTTAAAGCTAAATCTACACTCTTAAATGTGAAAAGCTTCCCCTCCTCATCATATAGCATACCAATTGTCGCGTTAGTTATAGAAGGATCCTTCTTCTTCATTTCCTTAGCTATTGCACCTAATGTGATGATATTACTTTTATCCTCTTTAATTATACTTCTTTTAGCTAGTAACGTCATATTAACACCTCGCTCAAAACTATGTGTTTATTTTACCATTTTATTACTTATAATTAAACACTTTTTTAGAAAAAAGAAAGGCACAGTTGCCTGTGCCCCCAAAAAGGAGAGTGTGTTTAATCTATACTTATAATTCTTTTAGAATTAGAAGCTTCCTTAATTTTATTGATTTGGATAGTTAAGATACCATCATTTAGTTTAGCCTTTACATTTTCGTCATCCATTTTATCTAAATAGAAGCTTCTTGTTGTATTAACGGCTTTAATTTCCTTTAATAAATAGTATTTATCTTCATCCTTAGATTCTGTAACAATTTCAACAGTTAGAGTATCGTCTTCAATATTTATATTAATATTTTCCTTTTTTACTCCCGCAGCCTCCATTGTCACTACATACTCATCTTCAGTTTCCTCAATATTAGCCTTAAGATTTGTTGGACTATTAAAGAAGCTACTAAAAACATCCATATAGCCCAGATCTCTTTTTTGATTATTTTTAATATAGAACATATTTTTTTCCTCCAAGCTTATTATTTGTATTTGTTTAGTAATTATTCAATTACTACTTTTTTATTTACCTTTTCTTCTTTTTTTAATTCTAATTCAATTTTTAAAATACCATCATTGTATTTCGCATTAATAGATTCGAACTCTGAACCATCAAAATCAAATGAACGATAATATGGGTAGCTATTCATTTCCTTTAAAATATATTTACCCTCCTTAAGAGCCTTATCAGCCTTGATTGTTAAAATCCCATTTTCGACCTCAACATTAATATTTTCCTTTGCAACACCCGGCATAAAGGCTTCAACTGTATATCCTAATTCAGTTTTAAATACATTAGCTTTAATTAGCTCCACTCGATTAGAATATAAAGCTCCATTAATTTCATTAATCATTTGTAAAACATCATTTCTCATTTTAACCATTTCCTTTCTTTTAGCACTCTGTATAGTTGAGTGCCAACCACAATTATATTATAGCACAAAAATTAGCACTGTCAATGCCCGAGTGCTAATTTTTTTAAAAAAATAAAAAGAGTCAGTTTAAGACTCTTTTATAATAGCTTTAATATTTCATTTTCAGAATATATTTCTATACCTAATTCCTTCAATTTTCTTACTGTTATTCCGCTGCCATCAATTTTAACTCCTGTAAATGTTCCATCATATATTTTATTTGAACCACATGACGGAGAGCCTTCCTTTAATAACGCCTTCCTAACATTGTTTTTAATGGCTATGTTATATGCCATTTCAGCGCCCAAATTAAATTCCTTAGTAACATCAACGCCAATAGATGATACAACCTTATCACCTGTTATTTCACTCGGGTTTCTAGGAGTACTCAAGCCGCCCATAACCTCAGGACAAATAACAATAAATTCGTATTTCCCCTTAAGCTTTTCGATTAGTGGATTATAATTGTTTCCACCATTATATTTTGTATTATTTCCTATTAAGCATCCCGATATTAAAAGCTTTTCCATAATATCACCTCAAGAAAATTATACAATAAATTTTGTGTTTTTTAAATATATTCAATCAAGGAACTAAACTCTGGCTCGTTCAGGATTATGTTTTTAATAATTTCATTAATTTTCTTTACCTTCCTGCAAATCGCTGGAGGATCATACTTATTTAATTCAATCGATATATCTAAATATGAATAATATTTTTCTTCAACAAAAACATAGTAATATATTTCGTTTAGGTCTGTATTAGAGCTATATTCTAAATACGAGAAAAACATCTCGATTTTATCCATAAGCTTACATAGCTGAGGTAAATGTTCAGCTCTTATTTTACCTTTAATTGTTAATAGTATATTTTCTCTTTTATACACTTGATTCATATACAAATATTTCAAAAAAGCGTGAAACAGGAACCTCTAAAACCTCTGCAACTAATAATATTGTTGAAAATTTAAAATCTATTTTCCCGAGTTCTAAATCGCTTAAATTTTTTTCGTCTATTCCCATTTTAAAAGCAAGCTCTGCTTGACGCATATTTTTCTTACTTCTAATTTCTTTTATTTCTAATCCTATTCTTTTTCTCATAAGCTGTGATTTAAGAATAAATTCTTCTTTTTTTCTAAGTTTTAATTCGTCTTCCATCATAATCACCTCATTAAAATATTAAAACAAGGCGTTTAAATGAAAAACGGCGTTAAGGCCGTATCCGTTAATTTTTTAGAAAAATTTCAAAATAATTTTTAATAAGCTTAATAATGTCCTTATGCTTTTTAAAAACCATATCATCAATTATCGCAATATAACCGTAATCCTCAAATTCGACAACTATTTTTTCTATATATAATTCCTTTTCGATTGGTATCCCCTCAACAATCTCTATTTTAAGCTTGTTAGATATTTCTTGACCAAGAATAGAATGAATTCGATTAAAAAATATTAGTGACACCTCATCTCCTGATTCATATTCATCAAGAGTTGAATATATAATTTTATCCTTATCAAATAAAATAAAATTTACATTTGATTCCTTACTAATTGATTCTAGTAAAGCCTTAAATGGTGTTGTGTTTTGACTTAATGGATGATATTTTTCTAGTATTATTCTTTCGTTTTCGATAAAAATATCAACCATATCTCCGCTTGACAGCTTCATTCTTTTTCTGATTTCCTTAGGTATTACTATTCTTCCTAGCTCATCAAATCTTCTTATAACACCAGTTTCCTTCATTATTTATCACCTCTTATTTCTCGCTTTGTACACATATTATTAGCATTGTTTGACAAATATATACAAAAAAGACCTGCAATATTATCTTTTAAATAATATTACAGGAACCTTCATTTCTTCTTTAGTTATACCAGCGTGATGGCTTTTGAATTTTATTTCCGCCTCAGCCTTAGGGTGCATTTCAAAATAATATTTATTCGTTGCTACAGCTACATAATCAGCAAGAAAGTCATCAATTCTTTCGTGCTTTATATCATCCTTATTACCAAAGAATCCTAAATTTATAGCGTCCTCAGCCTTATATAACTCATATACATTTTTAAATAATTGGTTAAATATCTTTTCAAATTGTGCTTTATATTCATCCTTAACAGAGAATGTAGCACATCTTCCATCGTTAGATGGTCTTCTATTTAGCATGCTCATTAATATTTTGCAATCAGCAAAATATAACGGCTCAACATCTACATGACCGTGATCGGCAGATACGATAAGTAAGGTATCCTTAGGTAGCTTTAAAGCATATTCATCAATATCCTTATTCATACTCTTTAATAAATCCTTAACATCTTTTGTATCTGTTCCTAGCATATGCATTAACGAGTCTGGCTCAGTATGATATATATATTGGATATTGGATTTTTTCTTTTTTAATGATTTTAGGCTTCTTTTTAATAAATCATTTAATTCTCTTTTATTTGTTTTAAAATCAGGCTGAATTATTTCACCAGGCACATTGATATCACTATAAAATGGTTTATACGGCATTTTATTATAGCCTGTTACACCTGTAAATTCGTCCTTATAATAATCCTTACCATTAAATAAAACTATATTTTTACTCAATTCCTTAATATAATTTTGCCATCCTGTCCATCCGCTTTCATAAGGTGTTAGACCAGATATTATTGATGTTGTGGCAGCTGCGGTAGTTGAAGGGTAAATAGAATTGACATCCTTATAATAATTTTTTCTTAAAAAGTCTGCTTCTTCTAAATTTTTATTTAAAATATTTGTTCCTAAT